>NZ_JAWDID010000016.1:0-121102 GCF_032464875.1 Allobosea rubneri | reverse complement strand
GTCGTCACGGGCCGGCCTCTTCCACGGGGAACACGCGACTGATCAGAGAGCCAACTTCCCCTTCCGGCCCATCTGAGACATTCGTCGTCAGCCGACTTGACACCCATGGCCCAATAGAGAAGCCCGCACCGGGATGGCGCGGGCTCACAGGCGTTCAAACCGGAAATGCGGCTCAGAGCTGGGCGAGCAGAGCCTCGGCGCCGGAGGCATCGGCCTTGCCGGGCGCTTCCTCGACGTTGAGCGCGGTGACCACGCCGTCCTCGACGACCATCGAATAGCGCTGGGAGCGCGTGCCGAGGCCGAAGCCCGAGCCGTCCATCGACAGGCCGATCTCCTTGGCGAAATCGGCATTGCCGTCGGAGAGGAAGCCGATCACGCCGGCGCCGCCGGTGGCCTTCGCCCAGGCGTCCATCACGAAGACGTCGTTGACGCCCGTGACGAAGATCTCCTCGACGCCCTTGGCCTTGATCTCGCCGGCCTTGGCGAGGAAGCCGGGCAGGTGGTTCTTGTGGCAGGTCGGCGTGAAGGCGCCGGGCACGGCGAACAGCACCACCTTGCGGCCCTTGAACAGATCTTCTGTCGTCCTCGCGGCCGGGCCTTCGGCCGTCATCACCCGAAACGTCGCCTGCGGAAGCTTGTCACCGACCTTGATCGACATCCTGCCGTTCTCCATCCTCGCGCTCCCCATTCGGCCGGCATGGCCGAATGACCAGAATTCGCGCTAGCTCACTATTGGTGGAGCATGTCCGCATCACGAAAGTGGTGTCCGCCTTCGTGGAACATGCTCGCGGCCGATGGCCGCCCCGCTGGCAGGGTTACGGCTTGCCGGCGCCGATGTCGAGTTCCAGCCGCGTCTCGACCGCAGCCGGCTTGCCGCTCAGCGTCACGATGAAGGGTGTGAGGCCGCTGGCCCCCTTGGGGCGGTCGACGATCTTGAGCTTGGCCGAAATGCTGCCGTCGGGGAGGGGGGTGAGCTGCGGGCGGCCGAACGACCATTGCCCGGCGCCCTCGACGAAGACGTCGTCGATCGCGCCGCCTTCCGGAGCCTTCAGGATCAGCTTGAGCGCATGCTCGCTTTCCTTCTCGCCGCGCGTGACCTCGATGATCGAGAGGCGGTCGCGTGCGAGGCCGAGCTTGACGGGCTGCGGGATGCGCGCCTCGAACTCTTCGAGCCTCGGCGACGTCACCGAGGTCACCCCTGGTTCGAGCCAGAGCCGGGCCTCGCCCTTGGCAGGCACGCAGATCTTATCGCAGACGGCGTAATCGAGCTTCAGTGCCACGGTCACCGGGCGAGTCGGATCGACCGGCTGGACGGAGACCGGCACGACGATTTCGCCGACATAGCCGATGCCGAAGCCGTTGGCGTCCTCGAAGCGCTCGGGGGCCGGCCAGCGCACATCGAGACCGCCGACATTCTCCGAGCCGCTCCAGTCGAACACCGGCGGAACTCCGGAGTCGCCGGGGCTGCGCCAATAGGTCTTGTAGCCAGGCGCCATCACGATCTCGACGCCGACACGTTGCTTGCCGGAGGCTGCGGTTGCGCCGGCGATCAGGCGCATCGAGGAATGGGTGCTTTTCGACCAGAGCGAAACGGCCGCTTCCTGCGCCCCGGCGGGTGTGCCGAGCGTCAGGGCAGCCGAAAAAAGGGCGGCGAGAAATTTCACGACAGCTGATTTAGGCGATCCGGGCGAGAATAGCGAGAAACACGCAGTCGCGACCTCAAACATTTGCGTTAGGGCGGGAGGTCAGCTTCCGTGACAGAGGAATGCGGCGCGAGCGGGACACGATAATTTGGCGTTGCACCCCCGTTCCCAGCGCGCCCGCAAAGGCTTAGCATGGCGCCATGAAGATCGGTTCGAACCAGCGGGTCAGCGGTCGCAGTTATCTCGACGGGCAGTGCCTGATCGCGATGCCCGGCATGAGCGATGCGCGCTTCGCCCGCACCGTCGTCTATCTCTGCGCCCATTCCGAGGACGGGGCGATGGGGATCATCGTCAACAAGCCGGCTGCCGACACGCGCTTTCCCGAGCTTCTGGTGCAGCTCGACGTGATCCCGCCGGACCAGGCGATTCGCCTGCCGAGCCAGGTCGAGCGCGTCCAGGTGCTGCGTGGCGGTCCGGTCGAGACCAAGCGGGGTTTCGTGCTGCACAGCGCCGACTTCTTCCTGGAATCGGCGACGCTGCCGATCGATGACGGCATCTGCCTGACGGCGACGCTCGATATCCTGCGCGCCATGGCGCTCGGCAGCGGCCCGGAGAATGCGGTCCTGGCGCTCGGCTATGCCGGCTGGGGCGCCGGCCAGCTCGAGGCCGAGATCCAGTCCAATGGCTGGCTGCACTGCGAGGCCGATTTCGACCTGCTCTTCGATGATGGGCTCGACACCAAATACGAGCGTGCGCTGCACAAGCTCGGCATCGACCCCGCCTTCCTCTCGAACCAAGCCGGCCACGCCTGAGAGGGCGCATTCACCTTACGTCATTCCGGCTGAAGCGAAGCGGAAAGCCGCGATCCATCGCAGAACGCGCTGCCTATTGATGGATTCCGGAACGGCGCTGCTACGCAGCTTGTCCGGAACGACAGTGTAGGTAGCCGGCAGGCAGCGCGTTGCCCATTAGGCCGCCTCGGTCGAGGCGCTCGACGCCCCCACCAGCCGCCGCGCTTCCGCCGCCGTCATCGGCTGCCCGAAGGTGTAGCCCTGCGCGTACTGGCAGCCGAGCTGATAAAGCTCGATCGCGTCCGACTCTGTCTCGGCGCCTTCCGCCACCACGTCCATGCGCAGATCGGCGGCGAGCTGGACGATCGAGCGCAGGATCACGGGCGGGCGGCCATTGCCCATCTGGCGCACGAAGCTCTGGTCGATCTTGATCGTGTCGAAGGGGAAGCGCTGCAGATAGGACAGCGAGGAGTAGCCGGTGCCGAAATCGTCGAGCGAAAGGCCGGCGCCGAGATCGCGGATGCGCGACAGCATCTGCGCGGCATATTCCGGGTTCTCCATCACCAGGCTTTCGGTGATCTCGAGCTTCAGCGTGCCCGGCAGTACGCGCCGGCGCGCCAGAACCGATTTGACGTCGCGCAGCAGATCGTGGCGCAGCAGCTGTCGGCTGGAGACGTTGACGCTTGCGAAGATCGGCGGCTCGACCTCGAGCGCCGCCTGCCAGGCCGCGAGCTCGCGGGCCGCCCGATCCATCACATAGACGCCGAGATCGACGATCAGCCCGGTTTCCTCGGCGATCGAGAGGAAATCCTGCGGCAGCAGCCGGCCCTCGCGCGGGTGGTCCCAGCGCATCAGCGCCTCGAAGCCCGCGATGGTCCGGTCCTCCAGCCGCACGATCGGCTGGTACATCACCTGGATCTCGCCGCGCTCGATCGCCCGGCGCAGATCGCTTTCGAGCGCCAGCCGGTCGTTGCGGTCGTTGCGCATCGCCGGCACGAAGACCTCGACGAGATTACCGCCCTGGTTCTTGGCATGGGCCATGGCGAGTTCTGCATTCTTCAGCGCATCGTCCTTGCGGGCCGTCGGCGTACCGTCGAACAGCGCGAGCCCGATCGAGGGCGTCAGCACGATCTCGCGCTCGGCGAAGGTGACGGGCGTCGAGACGGCGCGGCGCACCAGCTCGGCCAGCGCCAGGATGCGCTCGGGCTCGCGTTCCGAGACAAGTATCATCGCGAAGATGTCGCCGCCGATGCGCGCCAGCGTGTCCTGGGCCCGCAGCAGGCGGCCAAGGCGGCGCGCGAGCGTCAGCAGGATCGAATCGCCGGCCGAGAAGCCGACGGATTCGTTGACCTGCTTGAAGCGGTCGATGTCGATGACGATGACAGTCGGGCGGATGCTCTCATCGGCGCGGCAGAAACCGAAGACGGCGGCGAGCCGGTCCTGGAAGAGCTCGCGATTGGGCAGGCCGGTCAGGTTGTCGTGCACGGCATCGTGCAGCATCCGCTCCTGGGCCGTGCGCTGCTCGGTCACGTCGGCGAGCGTGCCGATGACCCGGATCACCTCGCCATCGGAGCCGATCACCGGCCGCGCCTTCAGGCTGAACCAGTGATAGGCGCCGCTGCCGGCGCGCAGGCGGAAATCGAGCTGCAATTTGCCGCGCCGCTGCTCGATCACCGCATCGAGGGTGACGCGATAGCGGTCGCGATCGGCGACATGCATGTATTCGAGCCAGCGCGCGGCCGAGCCTTCGAGCGCGCCCTTGGGCAGGCCGAGCAGGATTTCGGTCTGCGGCGAGACGAAGATCTTGTCGGCTGTGACGTCCCAGTCGAAGACGAGATCGCCCGAGCCGGAGAGGGCGAGCGCTCGCCGCTCGGTGTCCGAGACCAGCCCCTGTGCCAGCGCCCCGCCAGCGAAGGCGTGTTGCACCACGGTGAAGCCGATCAGCAGCACGATCAGCACGAGGCCGCCGATCAGCGCTGGCGGCACGAGGTCGCGGGCGAGCTGGCCGGTCACGGTGAAGCCGGCGGCCGTGACCCAGACCAGGAGCAGGAACCAGGTCGGGATCAGCATCACCGCCCGTTCATAGCCATGGGTCGCGAGGTGCAGGATCAGCACGAAGCCGATCCCCGCGACGGCTGCGATCGAGATGCGCGCCACGCCGGACGCCATCGGCGCATCAACCACGGCGAGGCCGACGAGTCCGGCGAGCCCGAGCATCCAGACCAGGGTGATGTGGCTGTAACGCACATGCCAGCGCGACAGGTTGAGATAGGCGAAGAGGAAGACGAGAAGCGTCGCCGCCAGCACCACCTCGGCGCCGGCGCGATATATTCGCTCGATCGCGGGCGTTAGCGGGAAGATGCGCTGGAAGAAGCCGAAATCCAGCCCGGCATAGGCGAGGACTGCCCAGGCGAGCGCCGCAGCGGCGGGGAAGATCACCGCGCCCTTGACCACGAAGATGATGGTCAGGAACAGCGCGAGCAGGCCGGCGATGCCGATGATGATGCCCTTGTAGAGCGTCAGCCCGTTGGTCTTCTGGCGATACGCCTCCGGCTCATAGAGATAGAGCTGCGGCAGGTTCGGCGATTTGAGCTCGGCCACGAAGGTGACGGTCGTGCCGGGGTCGAGCGTGATCTGGAAAACGTCGGCGTCGGGTGAATCCTCGCGTTCCGGCCGCAGGCCCTGGCTCGCGGTGATCGCCTCGATCCGGCGGTCGCCGAGATCGGGCCAGATCACGCCGGAGCCGATCAGCCGGTGGAAGGGCGCGACCAGCAGCCGGTCGATCTGCTCGTCGGAATCATTGGTGAGCGCGAAGACGATCCAGTCCGGCCTTGCGCCGGATTCGCGGGCGCGGACCGCGATGCGCCGGACGATGCCGTCCGGGCCCGGCGCGGTCGAGATCTGGATGACGTCGCCGTCGGATTTGTTGCGCTCGACCACGTCGGTGAGGTCGAGCACGGGCACGTCGACCGGGACGCGCTGCGCCTCGACTGCTAGCGCTGGGCGCAGCGCCGTGAGCAGGATCAGCACCAGGAGGCCAGATATGGCGATGCCGAGCCGGAGGAAACGGTGCGTCGATGACAAGGTGGGCTCGGTCTTTCGGGCGGGTCTGAACGTTTAAAATTTATCTGGTCAGTCGTATCGGCCGGGCGTGGCGAGGGCAAGGCAGCCCACGGCGTCTTCCTCAAGCCTTGCGAAGGTCGGCTGCGAGCATCCCGTAGAGCAGATGGTCGGCCCAGACGCCGTTGATCCGCAGATAGCCGCGCGCCTCGCCTTCCCGCTGGAAGCCGACACGCTCGAGCAGCCGGCGGGATGGCGTGTTCTGCGGCAGGCAGGCTGCTTCGACACGGTGCAGAGCGAGCTCGGAAAAGGCGAAGCCGAGCGCCCCGCGCACGGCTTCCGTCATATGGCCCTTGCCGGCATGGCGCTCACCCATCCAGTAGCCGAGCGTGCAGGCCTGGGCGACGCCGCGTCTGACCAGGCCCAGCGTCAGCCCGCCGAGCAGCGCCTCGGTACGGGCATCGAGCACGAACAGGCAATAGGCTTCGTCGGTCGCGATCTCGCGGGCGGCGCGCTTCACCCGCAGCCGGAACGAGTTCCGCGTCAGGTCGTCCTCGCTCCAGACCGGCTCCCACGGCGTCAGGAAGTCGCGGCTTTCCAGCCGCAGCGCCGCCCAGGCGGAATAGTCATTGGCCAGCGGCGGGCGCAATACGAGGTTCTTGGTCCGGATCAGCGGCCGCGTCGGCGGGTCGGTCGCGAAGCGGAACAGGGCCATGGCGGTCAGGCCGGGCGGGCGAGGGCGGCGCGCAGGGCGTCAGCCGGCGCAAGATCGTCGAGCGGGCCGACGGCCGCCACCGTGGCGTGGCCCTTGAGCAGGCTGCGGCCGGCGGCGCGGACATCGGCGAGGCTCACCGCGTCGAGCCGCCGCGCCAGCTCCTCGCGCGGGATGGCGCGGCCGAAGACCAGCACCTGCCGCGCCATCTGCTCGAGCTTGCCGCCGGGGCTTTCGAGCGAGGCCAGCAGGCCGACTTTCATCTGCGCCCGGGCCCGCGCCATCTCGACCTCGCTGACATCGCGCACCGCCTGCCTGAGGCAGTCGAAAGCGACGTCGACGAGTTCGCCGACATCCTCCGGCGCGGTGCCGGCGCTGATGCCGAAGACGCCGCAATCGGAGAAGGGCCAGTGGAAGGCGTCGATCGCATAGGCGAGGCCGCGGCGCTCGCGCACCTCCTGGAAGAGGCGCGAGGACAGGCCGCCGCCGAGCACGGCCGAGAAGATCTGCAGAGGATAATGCGCCCCGTCCTTGAACGGCTTGCCGGGGAAGCCGAGCACGACATGGACCTGTTCCTCGTCGCCGTCGATGCGCGCCTCGCCGCCACGGTACACGGCGAGGTCGCGGCCCGGCGGAGGCCCGGTCGGGCGCGCCGGCAGCTTGGCCAGCGCCTTCTCGGCGAGCGCGACCAGCTCGGCATGGTCGACCGCGCCGGCCGCGGCGAGCACCATGTTGCCGGCATGGTAGTGCCGCGAGAGATAGGCGCGGATCGCCTCGGGCGTGAAGCTGTTCACCGTCTGCGCCGTGCCGAGGATCGGCCGGCCGAGCGGCTGGTCGGGGAAGGCCGCCTGGAGGAAACGATCGTAGACCAGATCGTCCGGCGTATCCTGGACGGCGCCGATCTCCTGCAGGATGACGCCCTTCTCGCGCGCCAGCTCCTCCTCGGTCAGCGCCGGCTCGGTCAGGATGTCGGCGAGGATGTCGACCGCCAGCGCCAGGTCTTGGCCGAGCACGCGGGCGGTGTAGCAGGTGTACTCGACGGACGTCGCGGCATTGAGATCGCCGCCGACGCTCTCGATCTCCTCGGCGATCTGGCGGGCCGATCGCCGCGCCGTGCCCTTGAACGCCATATGCTCGAGCAGATGGGCGAGCCCGTGCTCGTGGGGCAGCTCGTCGCGCGCGCCGGCGCCGATCCAGATGCCGAGCGAGACGGTCGCGGCATGGGCCATGTGCTCGGAGACGATTCGCAGCCCCGACGGCAGCGTGGTCAGGCTGACCGCCGGGTCATGCGCGAGGGCTTCTTCCTCGCGCTTGGCTGGCTTCGGCTTGCCGGTCCGGGCGTTGAGCGTCTTCATGCCGCCGCGCTCCGCACCGCTCGTGCGCGTTCGGCGATGAAGCGTTCGAGCTTGCCTTGGTCGTTGGGTAGCAGGCTGGAATGCTCCTTGCGCTCCATCAGATCGGCGAGATGGGCCGGGAGGGCCGGCCGCACGCCGCTCGCTGCTTCGACAGCGTCAGGGAACTTGGCCGGGTGCGCCGTGCCGAGCGCGACGACCGGCGTCGCAGGATCGGCTTTCAGCGCTTCGCGGGCGGCGCGCACGCCGATCGCGCTGTGCGGATCGAGCAGGTAGCCGGCATCGCGCCAGGTCGCGCCGATCTCGGCGGCGGTCGCGGCCTCGTCGATCGCGACGGCGTCGAAATCGGCCCTGATCCGCGCGAGCGGGCCGGCGGCGATCTCGAAGCGACCGGACTGCTGCAGCGACTGCATCAGCCGGCGCACGGCTGCGCTGTCGCGCTCATGTGCTTCGAACAGAAGTCGTTCGAAATTCGAGGAGATCTGGATGTCCATCGAGGGCGAGCTCGTCGCGCTGACGCCGCGCATCTCGTAGACGCCGGTCTCGAGCGTCCGGGCCAGGATGTCGTTGCTGTTGGTGCCGATCGCCAGCCGCCCGATCGGCAGACCCATCTGCTTGGCGATCCAGCCGGCGAGCACGTCGCCGAAATTGCCGGTCGGAACGGCGAATGAAACCGGCCGATGCGGGCTGCCGAGCGCGCTCGCGGCCGTGAAGTAATACACCACCTGCGCCGCGATCCTTGCCCAGTTGATCGAATTGACGCCGGAGAGACGCAATTCGTCGCGGAAGCGGTGATGGTTGAAGAGCGCCTTCACCAGGTTCTGGCAGTCGTCGAAGGTGCCTTCGATCGCGATGGCGTGGACGTTGGCGGCATCGACCGTGGTCATCTGCCGGCGCTGCACGTCCGAGACGCGGCCCTCCGGGTAGAGGATGAAGATGTCGACCCGTTCCAGGCCCTTGAAGGCGTCGATCGCAGCGCCGCCGGTGTCGCCCGAGGTGGCGCCGACAATGGTGGCGCGCTCGCCGCGTTGGGCGAGGACATGGTCCATCAGGCGCCCGAGCAACTGCATCGCCACGTCCTTGAAGGCGAGCGTCGGGCCGTGGAAGAGCTCGAGCGAGAACAGGTTGTCGCCGAGCTGGACCAGCGGGCAGACGGCCGGATGCCGGAAGCTGGCATAGGCCTCGCCGATCATCGTCTTCAGCGCGCTGCTCTCGATGTCGCCATCAGCGAGGGCACCGACGACCTGCTCCGCGACGCTCGCATAGGGTTTGCCGGCGAAGCCCGCGATCTCCGCCGCCGAGAAGCGCGGCAGGGCTTTCGGCAGGTAGAGGCCGCCATCGCGGGCAAGCCCGGCGAGAAGAGCATCGGCAAAGGAGAGCGAGGGCGCATCGCCCCGGGTCGAGATATGCAGCACGACGGTTCCGTTTCGAGGTTGTGCCTGATCCTATAGGCCCGTTGACGGGGGAGGGCAAAAGCAAAGGCCGACGGGTGGAGGCTCGAGGCCCGCGCCGTACGCCTAGCCGGCTTGCCGCCGCCTGCGATTCTGCCATGCGAAGACGGCGAACACACCTACCAGTGTCAGTGCCAGCCCGAACCAGGTCACGGCATATTGCAGGTGGTTGTCGGGGATGCGTGCGATCAGCTCCTTGACGTCGACCCCGGCCGGCGGGATCATGCCGTCGCCGCTGCGCTCGGCCTCGAGATAGAACGGCGCGCCCGGCAGCCCCAGCGAGGCGGCGATCGCGACCGGATCCCGGGTGTAGAACTCGCGCTGTCCCGGCAGGTCCGCCGGGGTGAAGCTGTTGCGAGCCTCGGGCGCGCGCAGGAAGCCCACGACGGTCGCGGAGCCGCTGGCCGGGGTGATGCCGGCATAGCGGCCTTCTGGAACGAAGCCCCGATTGACCAGGATGGTGCCGCCGTCTTCCAGGCGAAACCCCTGGAAGACCCAGCGGCCGAAGCCGGAAAGCTGGCGCGTGCCCGGCGGGCCGGAGGCGATGGTCGTGCGCACCCCGGCGATGCCGTTGTCGAGATAGGTGCCCCTGGCTTCGACGCGCTGCAGGTCGAGGCGGCTCGGGTCGAGTTTCGGCCACTCGGCGGCTGGCGGCATGGCGGAGGGCGGCGCACCGGCCTGCGCCTGCAGCCGCGCGATGAAGGCGTGCTTCTCGCCCATGCGCTGGAGCTGCCAGCTGCCGAGCAGGCAGAGCACGCCGACACCGATGACGGTGAGCAACGTAGGCAGGAGCAGCTTCTGGCGCGACGGGGAGGCGGTGGTGGGCATGCTCACTTCTTCATCCTGCCTTCCTGCGCACGGTTCACATACTGCAGCGCGACCGCGATGCCCTTCATCGGCCGCAGCAGGCCAAGACAGGTGACGAGCGCCAGAGGCAGCCAGAGCGCAAGATGCAGCCAGATCGGCGGTTCGTAGGCGATCTCGACATAGAGCGCGAGGCCGAGCACGAAGAAGCCTGCGATCAGCATGATGAACACCGCCGGCCCGTCGGCGGAATCGGCAAAGGCGAAATCGAGGCCGCAGGCGGAGCAGCGCGGCCTGAGCTTCAGATAGCCGTCGAAGAGCTTGCCTTCGCCGCAGCGCGGGCAGCGGCCGGCGAGGCCGGTCGAGAACGGCGAGGGGCCGGCAGGGTGCGGCTCTGTCATGCGCTTCTCCTCAAACGGAAGGGGCGGCCTCGCGGCCGCCCCTCGGGATCTGCGACCGCGACCGGTCTCGTATCAGTGGGCGGCCGGCGTACCGGAACCCCAGACATAGATCGCGGCGAACAGGAACAGCCAGACCACGTCGACGAAGTGCCAGTACCAGGCGGCGAACTCGAAGCCGAGGTGCTGGTTCGGCTTGAAGTGGCCGAGATAGACCCGGTACAGGCAGATCGCCAGGAAGATCGTGCCGATGATGACGTGGAAACCGTGGAAGCCGGTCGCCATGTAGAAGGTCGCGCCGTAGATGTTGCCGGCGAAGGCGAAGGAGGCGTGCGCGTACTCGTAGCCCTGGACGATGGTGAACATGCCACCGAGGATCAGGGTCAGCCAGAGCGCCTGCTTCAGCCCGGCGCGATCGTTCTGGATCAGCGCATAGTGCGCCCAGGTGACCGTGGTGCCCGAGGTCAGCAGGATCAGCGTGTTGAGCAGCGGCAGGTGCCAGGGATCGAACGTCTCGATACCCTTCGGCGGCCAGTGACCGCCGGTGAACTCGGCGCGGGCGTACTGGATGTGCTCGCCGGTGAACAGGCTGGCGTCGAAGAAGGCCCAGAACCAGGCGACGAAGAACATCACCTCGGAGGCGATGAACATCAGCATGCCGTAGCGGTGATGGATCTGCACGACGCGGGTGTGGTGGCCCTCATGCTCGGCCTCGCGCACGACGTCCATCCACCAGGCCAGCATGGTGTAGAGCACGCCCAGCAGGCCAGCGCCGAAGACCAACGGGCCGAGCTGCATGCCGGCGACCGGCATGTGCTTCATCCACATCACGGCGCCGATCGCCATGATCGTCGCGCTCATCGAGCCGACAAGCGGCCACGGGCTCGGATCGACGAGGTGGTAGTCGTGGTTCTTGGTATGGGCCTCGGCCATCGTGGTCTCCGCGTCCGATAGAAGTGCAGCGCGCTGGCTTGCTGCTTATAGGCTTGATTTGGCGGCGTCACCCTTGCTTTCCGCGACCGGTTGCCCGGACTTCGACGGGAAGTAGGTGTACGACAGGGTGATCGACTTCAGGCTCGCGAGCTCGCGGTTCGCCTCGATTTCGGGGTCGATATAGAACACGACCGGCGCCTCGATGCTTTCGCCGGGCTGCAGCGTGTTCTCCGTGAAGCAGAAGCACTGGATCTTGACGAAATGCGCCGCCGCCTGGGACGGCTGGACGTTGTAGGTCGCGATCCCGGTGGCGGGTCGGGACGAGGTGTTGGTGATCTTGTAGAACACCGTCTGCGTCTCGCCGACACGCGCGGTGATCTCGGTCTGCTCGGCGTCGAAGCGCCAGCCCAGGGCAGGGGAGACATTGGCGTCGAACCGCACCGCGATCGTGCGGTCGATGACGCGGCTCGCGCCGGCGGTGCCGACCATCGGGGTGCCGCCGAAGCCGGTCGCCTTGCAGAACATGTCGTAGAGCGGCACGGCGGCGAAGGAGAGCCCGGTCATGCCCAGCACGACGCCGCTGCAGATCAGCACGATGCGGCGGTTCTTGGCGGAAGCGTCTGTCATCGCATCACAGCGGACGGTTGAGGATCGCCGGGCCGGTCTTGGCCAGGGTCACCACGAAGAAGAACAGGACGAGGCCCGCGAGCACGAGCGCGAGCGCGATCGAGCGACGATTGCGCCTTGCCATGTCCTCCGGCGAGAAGGGCGCCGGCGGCTCGGGTTTCGAAGGCGCGGGCTGGTGTTGGGGCTTCTCGCTCATCACAGCACCTTGGGCAGGGCCCACATCAGGCCGAGTCCGTTCTCTGCCAGCAGAACGGCGAAGAGCAGGAAGAGGTAGAGGATCGAGAAGCCGAAGAGCTGATAGGCCGCCTTGTAGGCCGCGTCGCCTTCGGTGACCTTCAGGACGCGCAGCGAGAGCGCGATCATCATCAGCCCGGTCACGACCGAGACGATGAGGTAGATCGCGCCGCCGAAGCCCATCAGCGCCGGCAGCACCGCGACTGGGGCGAGCGCGAAGGTATAGGCGACGATCTGGCGCCGGGTGGCGGCAGGGCCGGCGACGTTGGGCAGCATCGGGATGCCGGCGCGGGCGTAGTCGCCCGACTTGACCAGGGCCAGCGCCCAGAAATGCGGCGGGGTCCACAGGAAGATGATGGCGAAGAGGACGATCGAGGTGATGCC
Organism: Allobosea rubneri; assembly: GCF_032464875.1. Taxonomy (NCBI): domain Bacteria; kingdom Pseudomonadati; phylum Pseudomonadota; class Alphaproteobacteria; order Hyphomicrobiales; family Alloboseaceae; genus Allobosea; species Allobosea rubneri. The sequence goes on along the minus strand of NZ_JAWDID010000016.1, from coordinate 108,713 downwards.
GAAATCGCCGGTCACCACGGCCTCGCCGATCATCGGCGGAAAAGCGCCGGCCGCACCGCCGATGACGATGTTCTGCGGCGTCGCCCGCTTCAGCCACATCGAATAGATGACGGCGTAGAAGAAGATGGTGAAGGCAAGCATCGCCGCCGAGAGCAGGTTGGCGACGAGGCCGAGTACCAGCACCGAGCCGACCGAGAGCGTGAGCCCGAAGGCGAGCGCCTCCGAAGGCAGGATGCGCCCGGCCGGGATCGGCCGGTTGGCGGTGCGCGTCATCACAGCGTCGATATCGGCATCCCACCACATGTTGAGGCAGCCCGACGCGCCGGCGCCGACCGAGATCGCGAGCAGGGCAGCAAAGCCGATGATCGGGTTCACCGAGCCGGGCGCTGCGACCATGCCGCCGAGCGCCGTCACGATGACGAGGAACATCACGCGCGGCTTCAGCAGCGCGAAATAGTCACCGGCCTCCCCGGTGGAGGTCGGAGCGGCGCCATCACGGTGCGGGGCGATCTGATCGAACGCAGCAGACATCGGTACTTGGTCTTCGTCTCGTCTCTAGGGGGCCACAGCGGGCCGTGAACTGCAGAACTCTGGGGGCTGGGCGCCGCCCGCCTCCGGAAAGCCCCTGCAAGGCTCTCGGGAGAAGGGCGGCGGCGGGACTGGCCCGCCGCCGCTTTATTCCTAGTGGTCCGAGCCTGCGATCCGCGGCAGCGTCTCGAACTGGTGGAAGGGCGGCGGCGAGGACAGGGTCCACTCCAGCGTCGTCGCGCCTTCGCCCCACGGATTGTCGCCGGCCAGTTCCTTCCTGGTGAAGGCGACGATCACGCCGTAGATCCAGACCAGCAGGCCGGCCGCGAAGATGTACGAGCCGATCGACGACCAGAAGTGCCAGCCCGCGAAGGCGTCGGGATAGTCGACATAGTGCCGCGGCATGCCGGCGAGGCCGAGGAAGTGCTGGGGGAAGAACAGCAGGTTCGCACCGATGAAGGCGATCCAGAAGTGCAGGCGGCCGATCCAGTCCGGGATCACGTAGCCGCTCATCTTCGGGAACCAGTAGTAGAAGCCGGCGAAGATGCCGAACACCGCGCCCAGCGACAGCACGTAGTGGAAGTGCGCCACCACGTAGTAGGTCGCATGCAGCGAGCGATCGAGACCGGCATTGGCCAGCACGACGCCGGTGACGCCGCCGACGGTGAACAGGAAGATGAAGCCGATCGCCCAGATCATCGGCGCGGTGAAGCGCAGCGAACCGCCCCACATCGTCGCGATCCAGGAGAAGATCTTCACACCGGTCGGAACCGCGATGACCATCGTCGCGAAGACGAAGTAGCGCTGCGTGTTGAGCGAAAGGCCGACGGTGTACATGTGGTGGGCCCACACGATGAAGCCGACGACGCCGATCGCAACCATCGCATAGGCCATGCCGAGATAGCCGAAGATCGGCTTCCTCGAGAAGGTCGAGATGATGTGGCTGACGATGCCGAAGGCCGGCAGGATCATGATGTACACTTCGGGGTGGCCGAAGAACCAGAACAGGTGCTGGTAGAGCACCGGGTCGCCGCCGCCGGCCGGATCGTAAAAGGTCGTGCCGAAGTTGCGGTCGGTGAGCAGCATGGTGATGGCGCCGGCGAGAACCGGCAGCGACAGCAGCAGCAGGAAGGCGGTGACCAGCACGCCCCAGGCGAACAGCGGCATCTTGTGCATGGTCATGCCGGGCGCGCGCATGTTCAGGATCGTGGTGATGAAGTTGATCGCGCCGAGAATCGAGGCCGCACCGGCGAGGTGGAGCGCCAGGATCGCGAAGTCGACCGCCGGGCCGGGATGGCCGGCCGAGGAGAAGGGCGGGTAGACCGTCCAGCCCGTGCCCGCGCCTTTCGCGCCCGGGGCGCCTTCGGTGAACAGCGAGATCAGCAGCAGCACGAGGCCCGAGACAGTGAGCCAGAACGAGATGTTGTTCATCCGCGGGAAGGCCATGTCCGGCGCGCCGATCATCAGCGGCACGAACCAGTTGCCGAAGCCGCCGATGACCGCGGGCATGACCATGAAGAAGATCATGATCAGGCCGTGGCCGGTGACGAAGACGTTGTAGCTCTGGCCGTTGGCGAAGATCTGAAGCCCCGGCTCCTGCAGCTCGATACGCATCATGATCGACAGGAAGCCGCCGATCAGGCCCGCGATGATCGAGAAGATCAGGTAAAGCGTGCCGATGTCCTTGTGATTGGTCGAGAGCAGCCAGCGCCGCCATCCGGTCGGATGGGCGTGTGCGTGGGCGTCGTCGTGCCCGTAACCCTGGGCGTGGGGAGCCGAGGTGGCCATGAGGTTCGTCTCCTCCTGCGAAATCGGTTCGCGTGAGTTCAAGTCAATCGGGTTCAGCGGGTCGCGTCGGCGACCTTGCCGGCGGCATCGGCCGCATTGGCGAATTTCTGCTTCGATTCCGCGAGCCAGGCGGCGTAGCGCTCGGCGCTGACGACTCGGAAGGCGATCGGCATATAGGCGTGGTTCTGCCCGCAGATGAACGAGCACTGGCCGTAGAAGATACCTTCGCGATCGGCCCGGAACCAGGTTTCGTTGAGGCGGCCCGGAATGGCGTCGATCTTAACGCCGAAGGCCGGAACCGTGAACTTGTGGATGACGTCGGCGGCGGTGACCTGCACGCGCACGATCTTGCCGACCGGAACCACCGCCTCGTTGTCGACGGCGAGCAGGCGCGGAGCCTCGGATTCGGCGATCTTCTTGGACTGGATCGCCTCGGCGCGCTGCTTCTCGTCCAGCATCAGCGAATCGAAGCCGAAGGCGCCGCCATCCTGCGGGTACTCATAGGACCAGTACCACTGCTTGCCGGTCACCTTCACGGTGATGTCGGCCTTCGGAACCTCGAGCTGCAGCTTGAGCAGGCGGAAGGAGGGAATCGCGACCACGACCAGGATCAGCACCGGGATAATGGTCCAGGCCACCTCGAGCAGGGCGTGGTGGGTGGTCTTGGCCGGCACCGGATTGCGGCGCTCGTTGAAGCGGTAGGCCACATAGATCAGCAGCCCGAGGACGAAGATGCAGATGACGAAGATCAGGACGTTGATCCAGTCGTGGAACCAGTGGATGAACGTCGCAACCTCGGTCGCGGCGGGCTGGAGATTAATCTGCCAGGGCTGCGGCATGCCGTTCTGGGCCGATGCGGCGGCCGGGAAGAACGCAATCAGCATCGCGGCGACGGCCGCGGCGGCGTCCCTGAGGGTCGAGGTCACAAATCGCATCGGTCCGACATAGCTCCTGTGATGCCGTGCCGGCCCCCGGTTCCGCCTGGGTCGGCTTGCACGCGTCCAGGCAGCCCTTGCGGGCCGCCCCTTGTTCTTCGGCATTGCGATAAATCAAAGATCACGCTTGCGCCAGTGGGGCAATGATAGGCTGGCGCAAGGGCCGTGCGGCATAAGTACGCGAGGCGCAGGGACGCAGGCATGCCCGTCATCGCTCAGATCCGGCTTTCGCAAGTGAGTCTCGGCCGCCGAAGGAATGCTTCGTCTTGACAGGAAAGGGACCACATGGTCCCAACGCACGTCGCGATTGAAGAGATCTCCCGGCCGCCGTCGCCGCTTGCGCCCGGCGCCCCGATAGAGAGGAATGACAGGGATGCGCCAACTTCTTGGCCTCGCCGCCGCAGCCCTGGCGGCTGCTGGCTGGCTTTGCGCCACGGCGCTGCCGGCGCAGGCGCAGGGCGCGGTGCGCGCTACGCATGGCGATTGGCAATTGCGTTGTGAGGTGCCCCCGGGCGCCAAGACCGAGCAATGCGCGCTGGTCCAGAACGTCGCGGCCGAGGACAGGCCGAATTTGACGCTCCTGGTGATCGTGCTCAAGACGGCTGATCAGAAGAGTCGGCTGCTGCGTGTCGTTGCGCCGCTCGGCGTGCTGCTGCCCTCGGGCCTCGGCCTCAAGATCGACAACAACGATATCGGCCGCGCCGGCTTCGTGCGCTGCCTGACCACCGGCTGCGTCGCCGAGGTGGTAATCGACGACACGCTGCTCGGCCAGCTCAAGGGCGGCAAGAGCGCAACATTCATTGTCTTCCAGACTCCCGAGGAAGGCGTCGGTATCCCGGTTTCGCTGAATGGATTCGGCCCGGGCGTGGAGGCCCTGCCGTGATTGATATGCTTACCGGCCGTAAGACCTGGCTCATTATGCCCGTGCTCGCCGTCGCGCTCGCAGGCTGCGGTTCGTCGAACTCCACCGGCGAGCCGAGCGCGATGCAGAAGTTCGGCAATATCCTGGCCTTCCAGTCGACGACCCCGCCGCCGGTCGACCAGCTCCCGAAGGATGCCGAGGACGAGCTGATCTGCCCGGCCGTCATCATCGCCGACGGGGGCGCCGCGATCCGGGCCCAGACCGGTCCCGACAGCGCGAGCCTGCGCCATCAGATCTCGATCCAGAATGTCGCTCGCGAGTGCAAGGCGACCGGGCCCGGTGGCGGCTTCACCCTCAAGGTCGGCGTCGAAGGGCGCGTGCTGGCGGGGCCGGCCGGCGGCTCGGGCAGCCACACCGCCACCCTGACGACGCAGGTGATCCGCAACGGCCAGGTCCTCGCCCGGCGCGCCTCGCGTGTCGGCGCGACGCTCTCCTCCGGCCAGTCCGGAGCCGATTTTACGCATGTCGAGGACAATATCGTCGTCCCGCCGGGTTCCGGCGAGACCGAGATCGTCGTCTCGCTCGGCGTGGGCGGAGCCGATCCGGCTCGCCGTCGTCGCCGTTAGACCGCCACGCGTCCGGCTGGACGCGAGAAGGCGGGCCATCGCTGTGATCGGTTATCGGGCCGGGACGTGAATTGGACGTCTCGGCCCGATGCTTTTGTGGGCCCGCCATGTGCCAAAGGTGATCGTGGACAGGCTTGCCTCCGAGCCGTGCCTCGATTGACTTAAGACCGCTCTCAGCTATTGCTGCTTCAGCCGCATCATCCCCGCGGGAGAGACCGGGATCGGACTTGTTCGACCCCGGCGCCGAAGGCGCAACCGCCCCGGAAACGCTCAGGCAAACGGACCGCGTGGGAATTGGCGCTCTGGAAAGCGGCGGGCCGTAAAGGCTCGCCCACCGACGGGGGTAACCTGCAGGCCTAGGCTCGCAGGGAAATCTCTCAGGTCCCGAGACAGAGGGGGCGCGCTCCGGACGATTCCGTTCGGGGCTCGCGCTCGATTCTGGAAGGGACGCCATGGCTGCCGAAGCCCAAGAGGCCGACGGAAACTCCGCAAACGCCGAGCCGCTGCTCAGGACCCCGCTTCATGCCCGCCATGTCGCGCTGGGCGCCCGCATGGTGCCGTTCGCGGGCTACGACATGCCGGTACAGTATCCGAGCGGCATCCTGACCGAGCACGTCTGGACCCGCGACAATGCCGGCCTGTTCGACGTTTCGCATATGGGCCAGGCCTTCCTGATCGGGCCCGATCACGAGACCACGGCGCGCGCGCTCGAAGCGCTGGTCCCTGCCGACATCGTCAACCTCCAGCCCGGCAAGCAGCGCTATACCCAGCTCTTGAACGAGGAGGGCGGCATCCTCGACGATCTGATGGTGACGCGCTCGGCTGACCCCGACGAGGATGGTGCGCTGCTGCTCGTCGTCAACGCTGCCTGCAAGCTCACCGACTATCCCCATATCGAGGCGCGCCTGCCGGCCAATGTGAAGCTGATCCGGGCCGAGCATCGCGGCCTGATCGCGCTCCAGGGGCCAAAGGCCGAGGCGGCGCTGGCGGCGCTCAACCCCGAAGTCGCCGAGATGAGCTTCATGTCGGCGCGCACCCTCAAGCTCGGTGGCGTCAAGGCGAACATCACCCGCTCCGGCTATACCGGCGAGGATGGCTACGAGATCTCCACGGCGGCCGACCGTATCGGCGAGCTCTGGGATGCCCTCCTGCTCGACGCCAGCGTCAAGCCGGTCGGTCTCGGAGCCCGCGATTCGCTGCGCCTCGAGGCGGGGCTTTGCCTCTACGGCCATGACATCGACACCGAGACCTCGCCGGTCGAGGCCGGTCTGAACTGGTCGATCCAGAAGCGCCGGCGCGAGGAGGGCGGCTTTCCGGGAGCGGCCCGCATCCAGCGCGAGTTTGCTGGAGGCACGGCGCGGGTCCGCGTCGGCCTGTTGCCGGAAGGGCGGGCACCCGCGCGCGAGGGCGCCGAGATCGCGCTCGCCGACGGCACCATCGTCGGCAAGGTCACTTCGGGCGGGTTCGGCCCGACCCTGAACGGCCCCTGCGCCATGGGCTATGTCGCCAGGGAACATGCCGCTCCCGGCACCAAGCTCGAGCTGATCGTGCGCGGCAAGCCGCTGCCGGCGACCGTCGCCGCAATGCCCTTCGTTCCCAACCACTACAAGCGCTGAGCTTCACACCATTTCGCCGGAGGAAACCATGGCCGAGACCCGTTACACCAAGGACCACGAATACATCCGCGTCGAGGGCGACACCGGCACGGTCGGCATCTCCGACTTCGCCCAGGGCCAACTCGGCGACGTCGTCTTCGTCGAGCTGCCGGCGATCGGCAAGACGCTGGCGAAGGGCGCCGAGGCGGCGGTCGTCGAGAGCGTCAAGGCGGCGTCCGAGGTCTATGCTCCGGTGTCCGGCGAGATCGTCGCCGTCAACAGCGAGCTCGAAGCCGCTCCCGGCACGGTCAATGAGGACCCCGCCGGCAAGGGCTGGTTCGTCAAGATCAAGCTCAAGGACCCGGCCGAGCTCGAAGGCCTGCTGAGCGAGGCCGAGTACCAGGACTACGTCAAGACGCTCTGACCCTCACCGGGTCGTCCCGGACAAGCCGCGCAGCGGCGCAGTTCCGGGACCCATGCCTGAACGGTTCCGGCATGGGTCCCGGGTCTCCCTCCGGTCGCCCGGGACGACCATGCAGTTTTTGAACGGTCCTCGACCGTATCGGAGAACGGAACCTCCATGCGCTATCTGCCCCTGACCGATACCGACCGCGAGGACATGCTGGCGCGCATCGGCGTGCCTGATGTCGATGCGCTCTTCTCCGATGTGCCGAAAGGCAAGCTGCTCAAGGAGCCGCTCGATCTGCCGCGTGCCAAGGGCGAGCTCGAGGTCGAGCGTATCCTCGGCAGGATGTCGGCCAGGAACACGGCTGCCGGCGCGGTGCCGTTCTTCGTCGGGGCAGGGGCCTACAAGCACCATGTCCCGGCGACGGTCGACCATCTGATCCAGCGCTCGGAGTTCCTGACCAGCTACACGCCCTACCAGCCCGAGATCGCCCAGGGCACGCTGCAATACCTGTTCGAGTTCCAGACCCAGGTCGCGGCCCTGACCGGCATGGAGGTCGCCAACGCCTCGATGTATGACGGCTCGACCGGCACGGCCGAGGCGGTGCTGATGGCGCATCGCGTCACCAAGCGGCGCAAGGCGGTGCTCTCCGGCGGCCTGCATCCGCACTACACCCAGGTCGTCGAGACCCTCTCCGAGATGGCCAATGACGAGGTCGTGGCGCTGAAGCCCGACGTTCGTGCCACCGAGGACATCCTCGCAGCGATCGACGACAGCGTCTCCTGCGTCGTCGTCCAGTCGCCGGACGTCTTCGGCAATCTGCGTGATCTCAAGCCGATCGCCGAGAAGGCGCATGCCCATGGCGCGCTCCTGATCGCGGTCTTCACCGAGGTCGTATCGCTCGGTGCGGTCGTCCCGCCCGGTGCCCAGGACGCGGACATCGTCGTCGGCGAGGGCCAGTCGATCGGCAACGCCCTGAACTTCGGCGGTCCCTATGTCGGCCTCTTCGCTGCCAAGTCGAAATATGTTCGCCAGATGCCGGGTCGGCTCTGCGGCGAGACTGTCGACGCCGACGGCCGCCGCGGCTTCGTGCTGACGCTCTCGACCCGTGAGCAGCACATCCGCCGCGACAAGGCGACCTCGAACATCTGCACCAATTCCGGCCTCTGCGTGCTGGCCTTCACCATCCACATGACGCTGCTCGGCCAGGCCGGCCTGACCCGGCTCGCCGAGGTCAACCACGCCAATGCCGTCAAGCTCGCCGACGCGCTTGCGGGGGTGAAGGGCGTTGAGGTGCTGAACGAGAGCTTCTTCAACGAGTTCACGCTGAAGCTCGCCAAGCCTGCTGCCGAGGTGGTCGAGGCGCTCGCCGCCAAGGGCATCCTGGCCGGCGTGCCGGCCTCGCGCCTGCTGCCGGGCGCCGGACTCGATGATCTCCTGATCGTCGCCAATACCGAAGTGAATACGGATGAGGACCGGGCGGCCTTCGTGGCGGCGCTCGCGGAGGTGCTGTGATGTTGAACCGTCAGGGACGCCCGACTGCCGCCGGCGAGGCCGAGAGCCGCAGCCACGAGACTTTCACCGGCAACAAGGCCCTCCAGCAGATCGAGCCGCTGATCTTCGAGATCGGCCATCATGAATCGACCGGCGTCGACATCGAGAAGCCGGCGCCGTTCAAGAGCCGCCTCGGCAAGCATGCCCGCCAGGGTGAGATCGGCCTGCCCGGTCTTTCCGAGCCCGAGGCCATGCGCCATTATGTGCGTCTCAGCCAGAAGAACTACGGCATCGATACCGGGCTCTTCCCGCTCGGTTCCTGCACGATGAAGCACAATGCCCGCCTCAACGAGAAGGTGGCGCGCCTGCCGGGCTTCTCCGACGTGCACCCGCTGCAGCCGGTCTCGACCGTGCCCGGCGCGCTCGAGCTGATGCTGGAGCTCGCCCGCTATCTGATGACGCTGACCGGCATGCCGGCGGTGGCGCTTTCGCCCAAGGCCGGCGCCCATGGCGAGGCCTGCGGCATGATGGCGATCAAGGCAGCGATCGAGGCCAAGGGCGAGGGCGCGACCCGCAATGTCGTGCTCGTGCCTGAGTCGGCGCACGGCACCAACCCGGCGACGGCGGCGCTGATCGGCTTCTCGGTCAAGGCTGTCCCGGCCCGTCCGGACGGCACCGTCGCTGTCGAGGACGTCAAGGCCCTGCTCGGCCCTGACGTCGCGGCGATCATGCTGACCAACCCGAACACCTGCGGCATCTTCGAGCCGCAGATCGTCGAGATCGCGGCGGCGCTGCACGAGGCCGGTGCCTATTTCTACTGCGACGGCGCCAATTTCAACGCGATCGTCGGCAAGGCGCGGCCGGGTGATCTCGGCGTCGACGCCATGCACATCAACCTGCACAAGACCTTCTCGACCCCTCATGGCGGCGGCGGTCCGGGCGCTGGCCCGGTCGTCCTCTCGGAGCGGCTGGCGCCCTACGCGCCGGTGCCGTTCATCCATGTCGAGGGCGATAGCCCGCGTCTGGTCGAGCACAAGTCGGACGCGCCGGAGGGCAACGACCCGTTCGGCCGGATGACGGCCTTCCACGGCCAGATGGGCATGTATGTCCGCGCGCTCGCCTATATGCTGAGCCATGGCGCCGACGGCATGAAGCAGGCCTCGGAAGACGCGGTGCTCAACGCAAACTATATCCGCGCCAGCCTCTCCGACCTGATGTCGCTGCCCTTCCCGGACCACCCCTCGATGCACGAGGTGCTGTTCGACGATGAATGGCTGAAGGGCACCGGCGTCTCGACGCTCGATTTCGCCAAGGCGATGATCGACGAGGGCTACCACCCGATGACGGTGTATTTCCCGCTGGTCGTCCATGGCGCCATGCTGATCGAGCCGACCGAGTCGGAATCGAAGGCGGCGCTCGATCTCTTCATCGCGACCCTGCGCGATCTCGCCATCGCGACCAAGGGCAACGACAAGAGCCGCTTCACCGCTGCTCCGCATCACGCGCCGATCCGCCGTCTCGACGAGACCAGGGCCGCCCGCCAGCCGGTGCTGAAATGGGAAAAGCCCGCGCCGGTCAAGCAAGCCGCGGAGTAGATTTCTCAGGGGCGGGGGCGAAGTGCTCCCGCCTCTGCCCTTTCGTAACCTGTTTGCGCCTGCCTTAAGGCTTCCTTGACCATGTGCGAGGAATGCTTGGTTCCGTGCGTATTCTCGCACGCTGGGATCGGCTCATGCAGTGCGTTCGCCTTCGCCATTCTTTCGCCGCCGCCGTCGCCTTCGCGGCGATGCTGACGGCCTCGCGGGCCGAGGAGCCGGGCTATGGTCCGAAGACCTATGACCGCACGCTCGAGGCGCTGATCACCCATGAGGACATCGCCAATCGTGGCGGCTGGCCGAAGGTGCCGGCTGGCGCCACCGCGCTGAAGCCGGATTCGCAAGTGCCCGACGTCGCACTGCTCAAGCAGCGCCTGATGCTGAGCGGCGACCTGCCGCCGGCTTCGCTGCCCGGCGACATCTATGACGAGGCGGTGGTCGCGGCGGTGAAGCGCTTCCAGAAGCGCCATGGCCTCTCTGAACTCGGCACCGTCGGCCGCCTGACCCTGAAGGCGTTGAACGTGCCGGTCGAGGTCCGCCTCAACCAGCTCACCGCGACACTGGAACGCCTCAAGGGCAACGGCTTCAACTTCACCGAGCGCTATGTCGTGGTGAACATCCCCGGCGCCAGCGCCGAGGCGGTCGAGGGCGGCATCGTCCAGCGCCGTCACCTCGCCATCGTCGGCCGGCCGGACCGGCCTTCGCCGGTGCTCCAGACCAGCATCACCTCGGTAAACCTGAACCCGTACTGGACGGTGCCGATGTCGATCGTGAAGGCGGACATCATCCCGCATATGCGCAAGGACCCGAGCTTCATCGCCAAGTCGAACATGAAGCTGCTCGGCGCCGAGAACCGCGAGATCGACCCGGCCAGCGTCAACTGGGCCAGCCTGACCAACCCGTACTTCTATGTCCGGCAGGAGCCCGGCCCGACCAACTCCCTCGGCCAGATGAAGATCGACATGCCGAATGGCGAGGCGGTCTACATGCACGACACGCCGAAGAAGACGCTGTTCCGCAACGATGTCCGCTTCAACTCCTCGGGCTGCGCGCGCATCGAGGGCGTGCGTGATCTCGCGAGCTGGCTGCTGGAAGGCACGGAGTGGAACCTGCCGGCGATCGAGGCGGAGATCGCCAAGGGCGAGCGCAAGAACATCGTGCTGAAGAAGCCGGTTCCAGTCGCCTGGGTCTACATGACCGGCTGGCAGGATGCTGCCGGGCTGGTGCAGTTCCGCGACGACATCTATGGGCTCGATACCCCGCAAGGCATCGTCACCTCGACGATCCAGCCGCGCAAGCCGAAGCCCAAGCCCGCGGCCGTGCCTGCTGCAGCGGCAAGGCCAGTCGCCCCACGGCCTGCGGTGACGCCGATCCCGGCGCCGCGGCCGATCGTACCGACGGCTGTGGCGATCCAGTAGAGGCGGGGCAGGGGGCGTCCGGCGCGTGCGCGAAGGCTTCCGGGGCCAACAGATCGCACGCCGGTCCAGCCGCGCCCTCGTCATTCCGGCTGGAGCGAAGCGGAATGCCCGAAGCTACCGCAAGGCGCCGCTGGCCTGGAGGGATTCCGGAGCTGTGCCGCCCGGCGGCTTGTCCGGAATGTCAGTTCATTCGGAACCAGGTTCCGTTCCCCAGCGCAGCAGCAAGAGACTTTAAGTCAGTGTCCCGCTGAAGCTGCGGTGCTTCGCCTGCTCGCCCGGCGGATGACGAGCGCGCTTGGTCGAGAATGCAGCTGTCCCAAACGAAAACGCCGCAGTCCTTGGACCGCGGCGTTCTCATTCGTTTCAGTCGCTTGCGCGTGGTGGCTCAGTTGAGCTTGGCCTTGACGTCCTTGAGGCCGGCGGCGACGAGATCGGCGCCCGCCTTGCCTGCGACCTGGCCGCGCAGGATCACCTCGGCAGCCTGGGTGGCGGCCTCGGCGGCAGCGGCGCGGACTTCCGCGGTCGCCTGGCTTTCGGCCTGGGCGATCTTGTCCTCGGCCGACTTGGTCCGCCGGGTCACGAACTCCGCCAGCTTCGCCTCGGCGTCCTTGGCGAGGCGCTCGGCCTCCTCCTTGGCGTTGGCGACGATGGTCTCGGCCTCGGCCTCGGCGGCCTTGCGCTTGGCCTCGTACTCGGCGAGCAGCTGCTCGGCCTCGTGTCGCAGGCGGCGCGCCTCGGCCAGTTCCTTGGCGACCAGCTCGCCGCGGGCGTCGAGCCCGGCGAGGATCTTCTTGTGACCGCCGACATAGACGACGATCGCGATGAAGATGAAGAACGCGATGCCTACCCAGAAAGTATCCATCTGTTCCTCCTCAACGCGCCAGAGCGGTGTCGACGGCCTTGGCCGCCTCGGCCGCGCTCGGCGCCTTGCCGGTCAGCTTCTCGACGATCGCAGCCGCCGTTTCGGCTCCGAGATCGCGGACGCTTTCCATCGCCTTGGCCTTGGCGGCGCCGATCGAGGCTTCTGCCTGGGCGGCCTTCGCCGAGAGCTCGGCTTCGACCGCCTTGCGGCGCTCGTCCGACTGCTTGGCGCTGGTCTCTCGGGCGGTCTGGGCGATGCCCTGCGCACGGGACTGGGCCTGCGCAAGGGCCTGCTCATAGGCCTTGGCGCTGGCTTCCGCCTTCGCCTGGGCGCCGGCGGCTTCATCGAGATCGCGCGACAGTGCCGCAGCGCGGTCGGCGAGAATTCCGCCGATACGCGGCAGCGCCACCCTGGACATCAGCCAGTAGAGCGCGCCGAAGGAGACGGCGAGCCAGAACAGCTGGCTGGGATAGGTCTTGCTGTCGAAGGGCGGGAAGGCGCCCTTGGCAGCGCCGGTATCGCTCGCCGCGAGCGCGACCTCCGGCAGGGCGAAAACCGCAGCGACCAGCGCCGTCGCAGCAATCGTCCGGAGGAGGTTCGTGGCAATGCCGATATGCATCACGACGCCTTTCAGGCTGATCGGATTAGACACGCTCCCGCCGGACGCGAAGGCCCTGCGGGAGCGAATGAAGTCGTCGTCCTCAGACCACGAACAGCAGGATCAGGGCCACGACGAAGGCGAAGATGCCCAGACCTTCGGCGAGCGCGGCGCCGATGAAGGCGCGACCGAACTGGCCGTCAGCGGCCGACGGGTTGCGCAGGGCGCCCGACAGGAACTGACCGAAGATGTTGCCGACGCCGATGGCCGCGAGGCCCATGCCGAGACAGGCGATACCGGCGGCGAGGTACTTGGCGGCAGTGAAATCCATGGTCTTTCTCCGAGTGAACTTAGGGCGGTAGGGGGGTGTTTAACTCTCGCGATACCTGCTGGCCTCAGTGGCCGGGGTGCAGGGCATCGTTGAGATAGACGCAGGTCAGGATCGTGAAGACGTAGGCCTGCAGGAAAGCGACGAGGAACTCGAATGCGGTGAGGGCGATCGCCAGCAGCATGGGCAGCGGGGCGAGCACGATGCCGACGCCGATCGTGCCGGTCATCATCACCACGAAGCCGCCGAACACCTTGAGCGCGACGTGGCCGGCCAGCATGTTGCCGAACAGACGAAGCGACAGCGAGATCGGGCGGGAAACGAAGGACACGGCCTCGATCAGGACCATGAAGGGCAGCAGCCAGCCAGGCGCACCCTTGGGCACGAACAGGCCGAAGAAATGGCTGCCATGCTTGACGATGCCATAGACCAGCACCACGCCGATCACCAGGAAGGCGAAGGCCGCGGTGACGATGATGTGGCTGGTGACGGTGAACGAGCCGGGAATCATGCCGAGCAGGTTCGCGGTCAGCACGAACATGAACAGCGAGAAGACGAAGGGGAAGAAGCGCATCCCTTCCTTGCCCATCACGCCCGTCAGCGTCGAGGCGACGAACTCGTAGGACATCTCTGCCAGCGACTGCAGCCGGCCGGGTACGGTGGCGCGCTGGCGCGAGCCGAACAGCGTGATCAGCGCGATGACGGCGACCGTCAGCACCATGAACAGCGCGGAATTGGTGAAGGAAAGGTCGAGTCCGAAGAGCTTCAGGCCGACGATCGGCTTGATCTCGAATTGGTGGATCGGATCGATACCGCCGCCGGCCGCCATTCTCTCAACCCTCTCAATGCGGCGCATGGCCGCGAAAAACTCAATCCTTGGGAGCGTTCTGCGCCCGTCCGGAGGTCGGCCGCGCTCCCAGTCGATAGACTGACCGGAAACCGGCGATGGTGCCGATTACCAGGAAGGCAATCAGCAGGAACGGCGAGGTTCCCAGCCACCGGTCGCCCAGATAGCCGATCAGGCCACCTGCGATGACGCCGCCAATGAGATCCGTCGCCGCGCGAAAGCCGGAGGACATCGCGCCCGCAAGCACCTTGTCCCTGTTCTCCGCTTCGACCTTGGCCTCTTCGGCCTTGCCGGTCTGCCGCAAGGCGGCGGAGAGCGATTCCAGTCTCGTGCGCAACTCCGGATCACCAGGTGTCTTGTCCGGTTCGGACATGCCGGGCCTCTTCGTTTGACCGTGAATTCGGCACGGTCACGCCAAAAACCTTCGCACACCCTTCCCGGCCCGATCACCGAGCCGTCGTCAGCACGGCCTCCTTTATTGGCCCCCCATACGGCTGTCAAGGCGGGGCTTTGGCATTCAACTAATTGAAGTAATTATATATTTTGCCGGGGTGCGGCATTTTTGCTGCATTGTGGCGCGGATTCTGCCCGAATTCAGACGGCCTCGCGGATGCGCTCGGCGGTATCGAGGTCGACCGAGACCATCTGGCTGACCCCGCGCTCGGCCATTGTGACACCGAACAAGCGGTCCATTCGCGCCATGGTGATCGGGTTGTGCGTGATCAGGATGAAGCGCGTCGCGGTGTTGCGCGCCATCTCGTCGAGCAGGTCGCAGTAGCGCTCGACGTTCGAGTCGTCGAGCGGCGCGTCGACCTCGTCGAGCACGCAGATCGGCGAGGGATTGGTGAGGAACACCGCGAAGATCAGCGCTGTCGCGGTCAGCGCCTGCTCGCCGCCGGAGAGCAGGGTCATGACCTGCGGCTTCTTGCCCGGCGGCCGGGCGATGATCTCGAGCCCGGCCTCGAGCGGGTCTTCCGAATCGACCAGCGAGAGCTCGGCCATGCCGCCGCCGAACAGCACGCCGAAGAGATGCTGGAAATGGCCGTTGACGACCTCGAATGCGGCAAGGAGCCGCTCCCTGCCTTCGCGGTTGAGCGCCCCGATCGCCTGGCGCAGGCGCCTGATCGCCTCGGTCAGGTCGTCGCGTTCGCTCGCCAGGCCCGAGCGCTTGCCCTGGACTTCCGAAAGCTCGTCCTCGGCCCGCAGATTGACGGCGCCGAGGCGCTCGCGCTCGGCCTTGAGGCCCGAAAGCCGGCGCTCGACGCCTTCCGCCTCGGGCAGGGGGCCTCCGGGCGCGATTCCCGCGAGAGCGCGCAAGCCGGGAATGTCGGTGTCGAGCCCTTCGACGATCTGGCGGGAGATGTCGGCGAGGCGCTGCCTTGCCGCTTCCAGCCGGGCCTCGGCGCTGGCCCGGCCTTCGCGGGCGCCCGCAAGACCTTCCAGCGCTGCGCGTGCCTGCCTGTCCGCTTCGGCGAGCGCCGATTCGCCGGCTGCGAGCTTGCCGGCTTCGGCCTTGCGGGCCTGTTCCGCCGATTCGATCTCGGCCAGGAGGCGCCGGCGCTCGACCAGGAAGGTGTCGGGTGCATCGAGCAGGGTCTGACGCTCGGCCGTCGCCGCCGCGATTCGGCGCCGGGTCTCGGCGGCGGTCTGTTCGCTGGCGCCGGCCCGTTCGCGCCAGGCGCGGATATCCTGAGCGATCGTCTCGCGCCGGCGGGCGCGCAGCTCCGTCTCGCGCGCCCGCGTCTGCACCAATGCCCGGGCCTCCGATGCGGCGCTGCGGCGTTCCGCGAGCTCGGCTCGGACCGTCAGCAGCGCATTCTCCAGCTCCACGGCCGGGGCCAGCGCGGCAAGGTCCTTCGCCGCAGCTTCAGCCTGGGCGCCGACATCACCGATGCTCTGGCCGAGCCGGCCTATGGCTTCGGTCAGGGCCGAGCGGCGCGAATCCGTCTCGCTCGCCTTGCGCTCGGCCGCGGCGGCGCGCTCGCGCGTCTGATCGAGCCGGCGCCGCGCTTCGCGCACCGATTCGAGCGCCTTCGTCTCCGCCTGGCCGGCGCTGCGGGCCTGTTCCGTCGCGGCGCCGAGCCCGGCGCGGGCTTCTTCGACGGCTTCGCGGGCGCGCTGCACCTCGATTTCGAGGTCGCCGAGCCGGTTCTTCTCGCTGAGCCGGCGGGCTGCGGGCGAAGGCGCTTCGGCTGCGCTGGTCAGCCCGTCCCAGCGCCAGACATCGCCTTCGCGCGATACCAGACGCTGGCCGGGCAGCAGCAGAGCGCGCAGGCGGGCCCCGTCGCTCGCGGTGGCGAGGCCGATCTGGCGCAGCCGGCGCAGCAGGGCAGGGGGGCCGCGCACATGCCGGCTCAGGCTTTCGACCCCCTCGGGCAAGGCAGGGTCGGAATCGCCGGCGCCGGTATCGTCCCAATGCGCAGGTGCGGCCGGGTCGGCCGAGGCATCGAGGTCGTCGCCCAGGGCCGCGGCGAGGGCTGCCTCGTAGCCCTTGGCCACGGTGATCACGTCGAGGATCGCCGGCCATCTGCCGCCGCTCGCCGGTGCAAGCAGCTTCTGGAGCGTTCGGGCTTCTGTATCGAGCCTTTGCGCCGCACGGTCCGCGTCAGCCAGCGGCGTCCGCAGCCGCGCTTCCTCGTCGCGCGCCGCTGCCAATGCGGCCCGTGCCGCGGCGGCGGCGCGATCGGCAGCCCGCATCGCCGCCTCGCCGGCCGTGACCTCGCGGCGCAGCCCGTCCAGGGCAGCGGCCGTACCATCCTGATCGAGCGCCGCCTGGTCGCGCAGCAGCCGGTCGCGTTCGGCGGCATGGCGGGCTTCGCGCTCCCGGGCTTCGCGGATCGTCCGCTCGAGGGCGCCGCGCCGCGCCGTCAGTTCCGACAGGCGCTGCTGGACCGCCGCATGCTCGGCTTCGGCCGCGTTGAGCCGCATCTCGGCGGTAGCCAGCCCGGACTCTGCCGATGGACCGGCCGCTGCCGCTGCCTCCGTGTCCCGGCGCAGGGCCTCGTCCTCTTCGCTCAGGCGCGCCAGCGACTGCGTGGCGTCCTTGCCGAGATTCTCCTGGCGGCCGAGATCGGCCTGCAATTCGGTCAGGCGCTTGCCGAGTTCCTCGCTGCGCTGCTTGGCGCGCCGGTTCTCGGCTTCGAGCTCGTCGAGCCCCCGCTTCAGCCGGACGAGGGCGGCGGCCGCCGCGGCCTCGTTCTCGCGCAGCTGCGGCAGGGCATGGGCGGCGATTGCCTGAAGGCGCGAGGCTTCGGCCTGGACGCCCGTGCGCACGGCGACTTCGCGGACGGCGGCTTCGAGCGCGCGCTCGGCGAGTGCGTCCTGCTCGCGGGCCTCGCCATGGGCGATCAGCGCCAGCACCGCCTCGGCCCGCCGGATATCGGCGGCGAGGCTGCGATAGCGCGAGGCCTGCCGCGCCTGCCGCTGTAGCGCGTCGACCTGGCCGTCGATCGCGGCGAGCACGTCCTCCAGCCGGGTGAGATTGTCCTCGGCCCCGCACAGGCGCAGCTCCGCCTCATGGCGCCGGCTGTGCAGGCCGGCGATGCCGGCGGCATCCTCCAGGATGCGCCGGCGCGATTGCGGTTTGGCGGCGATGATCTCGCTGATCTGGCCCTGGCGCACCAGCGCCGGTGAGCGCGCGCCGGTGGCGGCGTCGGCGAAGAGCAGCTGGATGTCGCGGGCCCGGACCTCCTTGCCGTTGACGCGGTAGGTCGAGCCTTCCTCGCGCTCGATCCGACGCGTCACCTCCAGCACCTCGGCATCGTTGAAGGCGGCCGGCGCCTTGCGGTCGCTATTGTCGAGGGTGAGCGCGACTTCCGCCATGTTCCGCGCCGGCCGCTCGGATGAGCCGGCGAAGATCACGTCGTCCATGCCCGAGCCGCGCATGTTCTTGAACGAGCTTTCGCCCATCACCCAGCGCAGGGCTTCGACGAGGTTGGACTTGCCGCAGCCATTGGGCCCGACAATGCCGGTCAGCCCCGGCTCGATCAGGAATTCCGTGGGCTCGACGAAGGTCTTGAAGCCGGCGAGCTTGAGGCGCGTCAGATGCATCGGCGCGCCTCAGGCTTTGCCGCGAGATCAGCTGCCGAGCAGCGGCTCGATGATCTTCTCGAATTCGGCGATGCTGAGTGCACCGGAACGCTTCTGCCCGTTGATGAAGAAGGTCGGGGTCGAGTCGACGCCGGCCTTGGCGCCGCCCTCCTTAACCTGATTGACGGCCTCGTAGATGTCTTGCCGCTTCAGGCAGGCCTCGAAGGATTCCTGTGTGAAACCGGCCTGCTTCACCATCGTCGACAGCGCATCCACCGGCTTCTCGGTGAAGGCCCAGTTGCGCTGCTGCGCGAACAGCAGATCGGTCATCGGGTAGTATTTGTCGTTGCCGTTGCAGCGCGCCAGCATGAAGCCGGCGGTGGCCAGCGGATCGAGCGGGAACTCGCGCAGCAGGAAGCGCACCTTGCCGGTGTCGATGTACTTGGCCTTCAGCGCCGGCCAGGTGTCGCGGTGGAAGGTGGCGCAATGGCCGCAGGTCAGCGAGGCGTATTCGATGATCGAGACCTTGGCGTCGGGCTTGCCGAGCCAGACATCGCCGAGAGGGCTTGCGACACCGATGTCCTGCGCCTGCGCAGCATGGCCGGCCAGGAGGGGAGAAAGTGCCAAGGCGGCGGTGCCGAGCATCACTTGGCGGCGGCTGGTCATGGGTAATTCCTTGATGGCAATGACAGGGTGCGGACCATAATGGCCACGAGGATTGTGGCAAGACCGGTTCACGCCGCGGTTGCTCCGCTCACGAAGCCGTGTCGTCGCGGGCGTCCCGCCGGCGCTGTGCGATTCCCTGCCCCAGCCGCGCCAGCGCCTCGCGCAGGCCGTCATCCTCGACCTGGGCAACCTGGGCCGCAATCCGGGCGAGGGTGGCCGCGTCCGGCGGCGCAGGAGGCTGCGGGCGGGGCGGCGGGGCGACCGGGCCCTGCTTGAGCACGAGCTTGCCGACGGCGCGCCAGCCGAGATGGGTGTTGACCCGCTCCAGCACGAGCGGCCCGAGTTGCTGCATCTCGAGCGCGAAGGCGCCCTCGACGCGGACCACCAGCGTCGCCGGATCGGCCGTCTCGCCGGGTGCGTTGCGCCGGCGCGGCCAGTCGATCTTCAGCGGCCGCGTCCGCTCGGCCAGGCGCTCGCCGACGATCTCCGGCCAGAAGGTCACGACCGAGCGCCCGGCGAAGCCCTGCGCCGCCAGCGCCGGGGCGAGGCAGTCATCGATCAGTTCGGCGAGAGGTTTTGCGGCCATTACCCATTTTGCGCGAGCAGCCGGGGGCATGGCAAGCTGATCCGGCGAGCGGTTATCGAGCCGAGCAACCTTCAGACACGGAGAAGGCCGGAATGGCTGTGTCGGCGACGGAGAATGCCAGCCAGTACGGCGACAGCCGCAAGCTGACGGCGCGGGCGCGCCTCCATACGCAGTACATGGTCGCCGAGCAAAGCTGGTTTCCCTGGGTCGCCGGACACCTGCCGCTCGCGAGAGGCCAGCGCGTGCTTGATGTCGGCTGCGGCCCCGGCTGGTTCTGGGCTGACGCTGCTGAGCAACTGCCGAAAGGGCTGGATCTCACGCTTGCGGATTTCTCGCCGGGCATGGTCGCCGAAGCGCAGGAGCGGTGCCGGACCGGTGCTTTCGCCGTGCTCCGCGCCGAGCAGGCCGACGCCATGGCGCTGCCTTTCGCCGATGACAGCTTCGACACCGTCGTCGCGATGCACATGCTCTATCATCTGCCGGACCCCGCCTGCGCGATCGCCGAGATGCACCGGGTCCTGAAGCCCGGCGGTCATCTCGCGGTGACCACCAACGGCATCGGCAACATGCGCGGCTTCTATGCCCTTGCGACGACGCTCGGCTCGTCCCCTGTCGACCCTTCGGCTCTCGCTTTCGGATATGACGACGCCGAGCAGCTGATGTCGGCGCAGTTCGGCAATGTAACGATGGCGCAGCACCCGGCGCGGCTGCGGGTCACCGATCCTGAGGATGTGTTTCTGGCGCTGACCTCCTATCCACCGGGCGACACCGCCGGCCTCGCCGAGCTCGCCAGTCTTCGTCACGCGATCGCGGAGGCGTTTCGGCGGGGTGGCGGCGTGCTCGAGGTCGAGAAGCAGACCGGACTTTTCCTCAGCGGCAAACCGGCTTGAGCGGCCGTAGCGTCTGCATACGGAAGTCGGTCCGCGGGCCGGCTTCTTTGGTGCGCTGCCTGAGGCGGACAGGTGCGCGCCGAGGGAGAGGCCGAGGGCCGGCGCGCGTCATTAAACGGCGATTTACCGACCCATCGCTTTTCGCGGCGCCTTCAAACGTCCGTGTCGCGCGATTCACGGTTGTTGCAGATGTTGCCGCTAGGAAAGGGCCGTGCACCAAACACGGAGAAACATCGTATGCGCCTATGGGTTCGAGGCCTCGCCAAGCGGGCTACCGCGGTGGTCCTGGCAGGCTGGGCGGCTGGCGTCATGCCGGCTCAAGCCTGCACCAATATCCTGCTGATGGCGGCCGACGGAACGCCGGTCTACGGTCGAACCCTGGAATACGCGCTCGAAACCCAGTCCGACGTCGTCGTCGTGCCGCGCAACCATGAATTCGTCGGCACCCGTCCGAACAATGCGCCCGGTGCCAAATGGACCTCGCGCTACGCTTTCGTCGGCGTCATGAGCTTCGGCCAGCCCTTCGTCTCGGACGGCATGAACGAGAAGGGACTCGCGGGCGGCGCGCTCTACTTCCCTGACTTCGCCAGCTATACCCCGCCGGCCAAGGCCGACCCGAATACCGCGCTCGCGCCGTGGGAGTTCCTGAGCTGGGTCCTGTCGAATTTCGCGACCGTCGCCGAGGTCAAGGCTGCGCTCGACAAGGCGGTGATCGTTGATCTGCCGGCGCCGATGGTGAACTTCACGCTGCCCTTCCATTTCCCGATCCATGATGCGAGCGGCGCCTCGATCGTCATCGAGCCGATCGACGGGAAGCTGAAGGTCTATGACAACCCGATGGGGGTCCTGACCAATTCCCCGCCCTTCGACTGGCACCTCAACAACATCCGCAACTACGTGAAGATGTCGCCGGTCGCGGCCGATCCGCTGAAGATCGGCGGAAAGACCTTCGAGCCGTTCGGCCAGGGCTCGGGCCTGCTCGGCATCCCCGGCGATCCGACGCCGCCCTCGCGCTTCATTCGCGCCCTCGGCTATGCCGCCTCGGCCAAGCAGCAGCCCGATGGCCCGCAGACCGTGCGCCTGGTCGAGCACATCATGAACAATTTCGACATCCCGATCGGCTTCATCAACTCGGCTGCGAAGGGTGGCGAGCTCGAATACACGCAGTGGACCTCGGTCGCCGACCTGCGCGCCAAGAAGTACTACATCAAGGGCTATCGGGATCAGGTCCTGCGGATGGTCGACCTCAACAGCTTCGACCTGGATGCCAAGGGGCTGCGCGTCGCGCCGTTCAAGATCAACCTGACGCCGCCGCCGCTGGAATTCGCCAAGCCCTGACCTGGCCTATCGGTTCCGGGCGCGCGGCTTTACCCGTGGGCTTAGAGGCAAACTGAAGTTCTGAACGGCCGCGCCGGTTTTGCCCGCGCGGCCGTTCGTCAATCGCTATTGCGATACCGACAGGGGGAGCGAGACGGTGAGCAGGCCCACCGTTCCGCGCGCCCGGTTCTCGACACTGAACTCCTGCAGCACCTTGATGCGGGTCGAGATCGGCGTCTTGCCGACCTGGAAATTGTAGGCGACCGTCCCGCCCAGGGCGGTCGTGCGCCCCTTATAGGGGCCGAGCTGCGCGCCGGCGCCGCTGTCGCCCGTGACCTGCTGGTAGTGATAGCCGATAAGACCGATCGACAGCGCGCTGGTCAGCGCCTTCGAGGCAGCCCATTCGACATGGAACTCGGTTCCCGTCCGGTAGTCGGTCGCCCGATTGATGCCGTTGAAGGTCACGCCCACCGCCGTGGAGAGATCGATGCCCGTCTCGGGATCGAACCAGGTCAGGGCGCCGGAGAGATCGCCCGCCCAGCGATGGAAGGCGAGGTTGGCGAGCTGTCCGTCGCGATAGTCGCCGACCGGGACATTGACCAGCGCGGTCGTGCTCCAATGGAACTTGCCCGAATGCCATCCCATTGTGGCGGACAGGACGGGATCGCCGACGATGGTCGCCTTGTCGCGCAGCGAGCGCCCGATGATGGCGTTGGTGCGGGGTGAATCGAGCTCGACGCCGGCCGAGACCGCGACGCGCCCGACGGGCAGGACGGCGCCCACCGCGAAGTTGCCGCCGAAAACCTCCCAGGGCGTCACCCAGGTCCCGTTCAGGAAGTCGGCCCGCGCCTGGCTGCGCACGTTCGCGATCACCCGGCCGCCCGCCGGAAGCGACTTCCGGGCATCGAGCTTGGCATCGTAGGAATAGGTGTCGCTCTCGAAATAGAAGCCGGGCGGAGGGAGATACCCCGCCATGGGTCCGCGTCCGCCGAGCAGATAGAAGCCGGTGCCGTTCTCTGCCGCCTGCGCCACTTCGGGTACTATCGCACCACACGCTGCAACGCCGAACGCGGCAAGAGCCCGCGCTGCCCACAAGCCGGGCGCTCGCCGCCGGGCCCCCCTTAGCCGAATCATCGCCACAGCCCCTCAACGCGACGTCGCCATTCCATCGGCGAATCGTTGATGTGACGCTAGTGGCTGGCACTCGGCGAAACCAGCGTTCGCCATGCGCCGCGCACGTGTTTCCGCAAGGTCGGGTGGCTGCCTTATGGAGCGATCCCGCGGCAGGCCCAGGCGGTGGCGGCGAAGGAGCGCGGCCCGTCCGGCCGCCCTGCTTCATAGGCGGTCCGGAGGGCTTCTCTCAGCCTGTCCTGGCGGGGTGGGTCGAGCCCAGCGACATACTGGCCGATCGGTCCTTCACCGGCAGAGATCGGCTCCCAGTAATCGGCGAAATTCTCGTAATCCATCCGGATCGTCAGCGAGCTTTCCGTGACGTCGCGCAGGCCCTGGGCGCCGAAGCTTCGGCGCATCTCGCCCGGCCCGGTCATCGGCTGGAAGCAGTAGCGGCTACGCGGCGCTTGCGCGCCTTCATCGATCGCGGCAGCCGTATCCCAGAGCATGCGCATGCCCGACATGCCGCCGAGATGGTCCCAGACGGCAGCGGCGACCACGCCGCCGGGGCGTACGACCCGGCGCATCTCGGCCACCGCCTGGTCGGCCTCGGGCACGAAATGCAGCACCAGCAGCGAAAGCGCCCGGTCGAAACGTCCATCCTCGAACGGAATCGCAGTGGCGTCGCCCTGCCGGATCGTGATGCGCGGATCGGTATTGCGGCGCTGCGCCTCCTCGACGAAGACCGGCGAGAAATCGAACGCGGCGATCTCGCCGATCGCGGCCGCCTTCGGCAACGCGAAGGTCAGGCTGCCCGTCCCGCAGCCGACATCGAGGATGCGCTCGCCGTCCGCGACCCCGGCGAAGCGGATGAAGGGCTCTGCAAGCAAGCGGCTCCAGCGGCCCATGAGGCGCTCGTAGCCGGCGGCACTGCGGACGTTGAAGTTCGAAGGCATCGCTCTGCTCCCTGCTCGCCCGGAAGCCCCGCACCGGTTCCTCGCCGCGGCATGAAGCCGTCGGCGGGCGTTTGCACGCCCTTCGGAACCGGAGCGGGAGATTTTCGCAGTTCAGGCGCCAGCGCAATTCGCCGCCGATGGAAATTCAGGCTGAGCCCGATCGGAGCGGACGCCCTTGCGGCCCGGACGGCGCGCGTTAAACCGGAAGGCATGGACGCCACCGTTCGCCAGCCCCGCGCCGCCGATCTCCTCGCCTGGTATGACCGGCATCGCCGCGTGCTGCCCTGGCGCGCCTTGCCGGGCGAGCAGGCCGATCCCTACCGGGTCTGGGCATCGGAGATCATGCTGCAGCAGACCACGATCACGGCGGTGAAGCCCTATTTCGAGCGCTTCATGGCGCGCTTCCCGACCGTAGATGCGCTCGCGCAGGCGCCTTCGGAAAGCGTGATGCAGGCCTGGGCCGGGCTCGGCTACTATTCGCGTGCCCGCAATCTCCATGCCTGCGCCAAGGTCGTCGCCGGCCAGCATGGCGGCCGCTTTCCCGACACCGAGGAAGGTCTGCGTGAACTGCCCGGCATCGGCGCCTATACGGCCGGGGCCGTGGCCGCGATCGCCTTCGACCGCCCGGCTGCGGCGGTCGACGGTAATGTCGAGCGGGTGATGACGCGGCTCTTCGCGATCGAGGAGGAGATGCCCGGCGCGAAGCCGCTGGTCCGCGAGCGCGTGCTGGCGCTGATGCCGTCCCGCCCCGGGGATTTCGCCCAGGCGCTGATGGACCTCGGCGCGACGATCTGCACGCCGCGTTCCCCAGCCTGCGGGCTCTGTCCCTGGCGCGAGCCATGCCGGGCCCGCATCGCCGGCACGCAGGAGACCTACCCGCGCAAGGCGGCGAAGAAGACCGGCAAGACCCGCTTTGGTGCCGCCTTCGTCGCGATGCGCGAGGATGGTGCCGTGCTAGTGCGCACCCGCCCCGCCAAGGGCCTGCTCGGTGGCATGGTGGAGGTGCCGGGCGGCGAGTGGCGCGCCGATTATCGGCTGGAGGAGGCGCTGCGCGATGCGCCGCTGGTAGCGCAGTGGCGTCGGCTGATCGCGCCGGTGCGGCACGTCTTCACGCATTTCCCGCTGGAGCTGACGATCTTCGTCGCCAAACTTCCATTGGACGCGCAGGCGCCCGAGGGCATGCGCTTCACCCCCTTCGCGAGGCTAAGGGAGGAAGCCTTTCCGAGCGTCTTCCTCAAGGCGCTCGAGGCGGGACTGGAAGGGTTGCAGCGGCATTGATGGCGTGGCCGCCGGTGGCCTGTCCCGTCAGCACATGCTCTAATCCCGGTGCCGGCGTTGCTGCCGCGGGACGAAGCGCGCCATCTGGCTGGCGGCGCGAATTGCCGGAGGCCGCAATGACCGAAGTCGATAAGCCGATCGCACGGCCTGAGCTTCACAGCGAGATCACCTGCCCGGAGTGCGGGCACCGCAAGCGGGAGGCGATGCCGGAAGACGCCTGCCAGTTCTTCTATGAATGCGAGGGGTGCGGCGTCGTGCTGCGGCCGAAGCCGGGCGATTGCTGCGTGTTCTGCTCTTACGGCTCGGTGCCCTGTCCGCCGATCCAGCTCGACGGCCGACCGTCCGGCGCAGGTGGTTGCTGCGCCGGATGATGAAGAGGCTAGTCCGTCAGGCGGCGGCCATCTGCGCCCGGATCTCGCCACGCAGGGAGTCGAGCAGCACCGGCGCGCCGTCGCGCTCGACATGCCAGAAGGTCCAGCCATTGCAGGCCGGCAGGCCCTGGGCCAGTGCTCCAACCTTGTGGATCGAGCCGACCACGGGATCGAGCAGCAGCGTGCCATCGGCGCGGATCAGCGCCTCATGGCGTCGCTTCACGTCGAAGACCCGCTCGCCCGCCTTGACCAGCCCGGCCTCGACAAGGCTCAGGAAGGCCACGCGCGGCTCGGTGCGCTTGGAAGGGGCGGTGGCGAAGGCTGCCGGCGGCAGCGGCTCGACAGCGTCGATGCGGGCACGCGCCGCCCTCGCATAGGACTGCTCGCGCTCGATGCCGATGAAGCGCCGGCCGAGCGCCTTGGCGACGGCCCCGGTCGTGCCGGTGCCGAAGAACGGGTCGAGCACGACATCGCCGGGATTGCTGGCCGAGAGCATCACGCGGGCCAGCAGCGCCTCGGGCTTCTGCGTTGGATGGACCTTGACGCCGGCCTCGTCTTTCAGGCGCTCGTCACCGGTGCACAGCGGCAGGTACCAGTCCGAGCGCATCTGCAGGTCGTCATTGCCGCCCTTCAGCGCCTCGTAATGGAAGGTGTATTTCGAGCTCTCGCCACGCGCCGCCCAGATCAGCGTCTCATGCGCATTGGTGAAGCGCCGGCCGCGGAAGTTCGGCATCGGGTTGGCCTTGCGCCAGACGATGTCGTTCAGCATCCAGAAGCCGAGATCCTGCAGGATCGAGCCGACGCGGAAGATGTTGTGATAGGAGCCGATCACCCAGAGCGCGCCATCGGGCTTGAGCACCCGGCGGCAGGCGGAGAGCCAGGCCCGCGTGAACGCGTCGTATTCGGCGAAGGACGCGAACTTGTCCCAGTCGTCGTCGACGGCATCGACGAGGCTGTCGTCGGGCCGGCGCAGATCGCCGCCAAGCTGGAGATTATAGGGCGGGTCGGCGAAGACCATGTCGACGCTGGCCGGAGGCAGCGCTTCGATGGCGGCGATGCAGTCGCCGACGATGACCTGATCGAGCGGCAGTGCCGGGAAAAGGCCCGTTTTGGAGGGAAGGCTCTTGGCCTTCATCCGGGCCCCCAGTGCGGGCCGTCCGGTACGCGAGACTTGAATCCGGACGGCGGCACTGGCGGTCCCGGTACGCGAGATACTCATGACGCCCAGACCGTTACGCAACTTCAACGGTCATGATCTTGGGCCGGTCAGGGTAAAGACCGGGTTTCCGGCTTGAAAAAAATGCGTCCCATTCTGGGGCTGCAGATTTTGCCTAGCCCGTTG
Source organism: Allobosea rubneri (assembly GCF_032464875.1). Classification (NCBI taxonomy): domain Bacteria; kingdom Pseudomonadati; phylum Pseudomonadota; class Alphaproteobacteria; order Hyphomicrobiales; family Alloboseaceae; genus Allobosea; species Allobosea rubneri. The sequence goes on along the minus strand of NZ_JAWDID010000016.1, from coordinate 82,289 downwards.
AATATGTTGATGAATCGGTAACGGAGGTTAAGGAAGGGTAAGCGTTCTGGGCCGCTGCGGGAAACGCCCGCTTAGGCTTGACATGCGCGTCCCCGGCCGAAGGACGGACTTCCCGCCACTGATCTTCACGGGCGCTTCTGGCCCTCGCCGCGGTCCGCTCCGGCCAGGCCGGGCGCCGGTCTCGTGGACGTCAGGCCGGCCGCGTCCAGGTGCCCTTCACCGGCGCGAAGGAATAGCGATGGGCCGGGCAGGGGCCGTGCTCCTTGAGCGCGGCGCGATGCTGGGCGGTGCCGTAGCCGGCATGGCCGGCGAAGCCATAGGCGGGGTAGTGCTGGCCGAGCCGTGCCATCATCCTGTCGCGCGTGACCTTGGCGATGATCGAGGCCGCGGCGATCGACGAGATCAGCGCATCGCCGCCGATGATCGCCTCGCAGGGGCAGGCCAGGCTCGGCGGGTCGTTGCCGTCGACGAGGACGAGTCCCGGTGCCAACGGCAGGGCCGCAACTGCGCGGCGCATCGCCAGCAGCGTTGCCTGGCGGATGTTCAGCCGGTCGATCTCCAGCGCGGAGGCGCTGCCGATGCCGACGCCGAGCCCCTGCCGGAGGATGATGTCAAACAGCGCGTCGCGGCGGGCCGCGCTCAAAAGCTTAGAATCGGCGAGGCCCTCGGGAATCGCCTGCGGATCGAGAATGACCGCGGCCGCGACGACCGGGCCGGCGAGCGGGCCGCGGCCGACCTCGTCGACGCCGGCGACCAGCTGGCACCCCTGCGCGATGGCGCGCGCCTCATAGCTGAAATCGGCGAACATGGTGGCAGGCTATGCCAGATCGCGGCACCGCGGTCTGCCCTGACCATGCCGGCTTCCACAGTGCAGCGCCGGTAAGGTTCGTCAGAACAGGCTGAGCTGCGCCTTCTCCTTCTCGGGCTTGACGAAGAGGTCGCTGCGCAGTCGCAGCCGCGCCGTGTTGAAGCCGAGCCGCTCGGCGGCCATCTCGAAGCGCCGGCCGATCATCCAGGCATAGGGGCCCGAGCCGACCTGACGCTGGCCCCAGGCCGCATCATAGTCCTTGCCGCCGCGCGTCGAGCGGATCAGCGAGACGACATGGCGCATCTTGTCGGGGTGGTGGGTGACGAGCCAGTCCTGCACCAGATCCTTCACTTCGAGCGGCAGGCGCAGCAGCACATAGCCGGCCTCGCGCGCCCCGGCCGCCTTGGCAGCGTCGAGGATGCGCTCGATCTCGTGCTCGTTCACCGCCGGGATGATCGGCGCGACCAGTACGGTGACCGGGATGCCGGCCTCAGAGAGCTTGCGGATCGTCTCGATGCGCTTGGCGGGAGAGGCGGCACGGGGCTCCATGCCGCGCGACAGCTTGGCGTCGAGCGTCGTCACCGAGAGCGCGACCTTGACCAGGCCCTTCTCGGCCATCGGCGCGAGGATATCGATGTCGCGCTGCACCAGCGCCGATTTGGTGACGATCCCCACCGGATGGTTGAACTTCGCCAGCACCTCCAGGATGCCGCGCATGATCCGCAGCTTCTTCTCGATCGGCTGGTAGGCGTCGGTATTGGTGCCGATCGCGATGGTGCGCGGCTGGTAGCTGGCGGCGGAGAGCTCCTTTTCGAGCAGCAGCGCCGCGTCGGGCTTGGCCGTCAGCTTGGTCTCGAAATCGAGCCCGGGCGAGAGCCCGAGATAGGCATGGCTCGGCCGGGCGAAGCAGTAGACGCAGCCATGCTCGCAGCCGCGATAGGGATTGATCGAGCGGTCGAACGAAATATCCGGGGAGTCGTTGCGGGTAATGATCGTCCGCGGTTTCTCGATCGAGATCTCGGTTTTGAAGGGTGGCAATTCGCCGAGCGAGCCCCAGCCATCATCCTCGTCGAAACGCTGCTCGGCCTCGAAGCGCCCGCCCGGATTGATCGTCGCGCCGCGCCCGCGTCGCCGCTCCGGGTCGATGCGGTGCCCGGCATGGGCGAGCGGGTCTACCGGCGCGATTCGGGCGGAGATCGAGGCTGGCTCGGCATCGCGGCGCTTCAGCGCCTGCGTCGTCGGCGGCCTTGCGGAAGGTCGAGCTTGGCGCATCGGATGGCTCCTCGCCGGAATCGCCGGCTTCACGACGAATGAATGTGAACAAAAAGAGAACATATGGCAAGTGACAGGATTGCGACATGTTGCGGTGCGTCATAGGCTTGGGTTCATGCTTACAGCTGTCATTCGCGCCAACGGCCGGACCGAAGCGCTGGCCGCGACCCTGTCGGTGCTGATTCCGGCGGTGGCCGGCGGCACGATCGGCCATGCGGTGGTGATCGGCGCCGGGGAAGACAGCGAAACCGAGCGGCTCGCCGATGTGACCGGGGCGAGCTATGTCGCAGCGCGAAACGGCGCGAGCTGGGCGCTCGGCATCGAGCGCGCGCGGGGCGACTGGGTGCTGCTGCTCGAGGCCGGGGATCTGCCGGAGCCGCATTGGGCCGAGAGCGTCGAGCGGCATCTGATGACGGCCGCGACCACGCCCGCGCTGATGCCGCTGCGCGGCATCGCGGCGCTACGCGAATGGGGCGCGGTTTCGCTGCGCTCGCGCGGCGTCAGGGCCGGGCTGATCGCGCCGAAGAAGCAGCTCCTCTCCGGCCGCCTGCCGGCCTCGCCGCGTCGTCTTTCCGTGCGCCGCGAGCGGGCGCAGCGATAGGGCCTGCCGGGGGCGGGCTCGTCAGAGCCGGTCGGTCTGGAAGGTGTTGCAGGCCTGCATCGAGCCCGAATTGAAGCCGGCATTGAACCAGCGCATGCGCTGTGCCGACGAGCCGTGGGTGAAGGAATCCGGCACCACGGCGCCGCGCCCGGCCTGCTGCTGCAGCTTGTCGTCGCCGATCGCGGCGGCGGTGCGCATCGCCTCCTCGACGTCGCCGGGCTCGATACGGTCCATCGCCTTGATATTGTAGGCCCAGACGCCGGCGAAGCAGTCGGCCTGCAATTCGACCCGCACCGAGAGCTGGTTCGATTCGCGCTCGGAGAGCCGCTCGCGCATCTGGTTCACCTTGGGCAGGATGCCGAGCAGGTTCTGGATGTGATGGCCGACCTCGTGGCCGATCACATAGGCATAGGCGAAGTCGCCGCCGCCGCCGAGCTTGCGCTGCATTTCCTGGAAGAAGGAGGTGTCGAGATAGACCCGCTGGTCGTTCGGGCAATAGAACGGCCCCATCGCCGACTGGGCGGTGCCGCAGCCCGAGCGCGTCACGCCGTCGAAGACGACGAGGCGCGGCGGCTGGTATTTCCGGTTGGCCTGCTGCGGCAGCACCTTGGACCAGATGTCCTCGTTCTGAGCCAGCACCGCCGAGATGAAGCGGCCCATCTCATCCTTCGGCGGGCCGGCCGACTGACGCTGCTCCTGCGTCGGCGCGCTGCGCCCGCCGATGCCGCCGATCATCTCGGCGCCGCCGATCAGGATTCGCGGGTCGATGCCGAGCGCCCAGCCGACCAGGCCGAGCACGACCATGGTGCCGATGCCGATCCCGCCGCGGCCGCCGGGGAGCCCGGCGAACTCACCGCCGCCGCCACGCCTGTCCTCGAGGTTTTCGGACTGGCGGTAATCTTCCCAACGCATCGCGACGCCCTTGCTTCAGCGCTGCCAATTTCCGCGAGGCGGCGCGGGAACTCAAGCCTTCATTCCGCGCCGGCCGGGTTCCGTGCCGGCCGATCTTTCGCAGAGGCTCAGTGATAGCCGCTATCGGCCTTCACCTTGCCGCGGAAGGTCCAGTAGACGAAGGCGGTGTAGAACAGGATCATCGGCAGGAGGAAGCTGACGCCGATCAGCACGAAGATGTGAGAGCTCGGCGCCGCCGCCGTGTCCCAGATCGTCAGGTTGGGCGGCACCAGATAGGGATAGTTCGAGATCGCCAGGCCGAGGAAGCAGAGCACGAAGATCGCGATGGTGAAGGCGAAGGGCGTGAACTCGTGCTTCCCGTGCAGCCGCTTCCAGACCATGTAGCCGCAGAAGGCGGTCAGCACCGGGAACGGCCAGAGCAGCATCAGGTTCGAGGGCGTGAACCAGCGCTCGGCGATCCGCGGATGGGCATAGGGCGTCCAGAGCGAGACCAGGGCGGCGAATGCGAGCAGGCCGAGCAGCAGGACCTTGGCTTGGCGACGCGCCCGTTCGGCGACCGGACCTTCGGTCTTGAAGACCAGCCACGTCGCGCCGAGCAGGGCATAGCCGACGACGACGCCGGCTCCGCACATCAGTGTGAAAGGCGTCAGCCAGTCGAACGGGCCGCCGGCGAACTGCCTGTCGACCACCTTGATGCCCTGGATCAGCCCGCCGAGGATGATACCCTGGGCAAAGGCGGCGCTGGTCGAGCCGAGCCAGAAGGCAAGGTCCCAGATCCGGTGCTTCGGCTTCGCCACCCAGCGGAACTCGAAGGCGACGCCGCGGAAGATCAGCGACAGCAGCATCAGCGTCACCGGCAGATAGAGCGCCGGCATGATCACCGCATAGGCCAGCGGGAAGGCGACCCAGAGCCCTGCGCCGCCGAGCACCAGCCAGGTCTCGTTGCCATCCCAGAACGGCGCGACGGAGTTCATCATCTGGTCGCGCTCGCTTTCGTCCCCGGTCGTCGGGAACAGGATCGCGATGCCGAGGTCGAAACCGTCGAGCACGACATAGAGCATGACGGCGGTGCCGATCAGCCCGGCCCAGATCACGGGGAGATACCATTCCATCTGGATTCTCCTCAGAGCGCCGGCTGGATCTTGTCGTCGCCGGGCTTACCGTCGCCGAACAGTTGGGAGGCGGGCCCCTGGGCCGCCTTCAGCGTCCGCTTCGAGGGCTGCTCGGGCGGGTCTTCCGGGCTGATCTCGTCCGGCCCCTTGTCGATCAGGCGGTTGATCAGGAGGATGCCGGCGGTGAACACCACGCAATAGACGAAGACGAACAGGGCCAGCGAGATCGCGACCTCGGCCGTGGTTATCGGCGAGACCGCATCCTTGGAGCGCAGGATGCCGGTCGCCACCCAGGGCTGGCGCCCGACCTCGGTGACGAACCAGCCGGCGAGAATGGCGATGAAGCCAGCGGGCCAGGTGTACTGCGCGATCCAGAGCCAGCGTCGTGATTCGAAGATCCGGCCGCGCCACCAGAACCAGGCGCCGACCCAGCCGAACAGGATCATCAGCGTGCCGAGCCCGACCATCAGCCGGAAGCCGAAGAACGGAATCAATACCGGCGGACGGTCCTCGACGGCGAAATCCTTCAGGCTCGGAAACAGCGCGTCCATGCTGCCATGGGTGAGCAGGCTGGCCACGCCCGGGATCGAGATCTCGAAGCGGTTCATTTCCGCCTTCTCGTCGGGCCAGGCGAAGAGCACGAGCGCGCCGGGCTTGGACGAGTCCCAGTGCGCTTCGATCGCGGCGAGCTTGGCCGGCTGGTAGATCGCGGTCTGCTTGCCGTGGAAGTCGCCGATCAGGGCCTGGAGCGGCGCGGTCAGCGCGATCATCAGGATCGCCATGCGCACCATCGTCTTGGCCGATTCGGTGCGGTGGCCGGCGAGCAGGTGGCGCGCGCCGGTCGCCAACACGACGAAGGCGGTGGTGAGATAGGCCGCCGTCATCATATGCGCATAGCGCAGCGGGAAGGTCGGGCTGAAGACGATCTTCATCCAGTCGACGGGATAGACGATGCCGTCGCGGACCTCGTGGCCGACCGGATACTGCATCCAGCTATTGGCCGAGAGAATCCAGAAGCCGGACAGCGCCGTGCCACCGGCGACGATCACAGCCGAGAGGAAGTGCAGCCAGGGCGGCACCCGCTTCCAGCCGAAGAGCAGCACGCCGAGGAAGGAAGCTTCGAGGAAGAAGGCGCTCAGCACCTCGTAGCCGATCAGCGGGCCGAGCACATTGCCGGTGACGGCCGAGAAACGGCTCCAGTTCGTACCGAATTGATAGGAGAGCACGATGCCGGAAACCACGCCCATGGCGAAGGAGACGGCGAAGATCTTGGTCCAGAACCGGGCGAGCAGATGGAACTTCTGGTCGCCGGTCTTCAGCCACAGGCCGAGTAGCGTCGCGATATAGGCCGAAAGCCCGATCGTGAAGGCCGGGAAGACGATGTGGAAGGAGATCGTGAAGGCGAATTGAATGCGGGACAGCAGAAAGGCGTCGATTTCCATCGCGTCGCTCCGGTATTCCGGCCAGCTGCATCATGGCCGTGAGACCCTGCGGGCCACAGGTTCTACTCTGTAGTCTGATTAATCAAGGCGAGGCGCGAGGGCAGGGCCCGACGATGACGCAGCGGCGTGATGCCGCTCCTGCTCAAAGCGTCTCTATCGCCGTCTTCAGCGTGCGCAGGTCGCGCCAGGCCAGGCGCTTGTCGAGCGGGCTGCGCAAGAGATAGGCCGGATGCAGGATCGGCAGGGCGGGAATCCGGCGCTTGCCGCTGTCATATTCGAGCCAGCGCCCGCGTGCCGCCATGATGCTCTTGACTTCGAGCAGCGCCATCGACGACGGGCGGCCGACGCAGACCAGGATGTCGGGGTCGACGAGCTCGATCTGGCGCTGGATGAAGGGCAGGCAGATCGCGACCTCCTGCGGCGTCGGCGTGCGGTTGCCCGGAGGGCGCCAGGGCAGGAGATTGGCGATGTAGACCTGCTCGGCCCGCGTCAGCCCGATCGCGCCCAGCATCCGGTCGAGCAACTGCCCGGAGCGACCGACGAAGGGCAGGCCGGCGCGGTCCTCGTCGGCGCCCGGCGCCTCGCCGACCAGCATCACCCGCGCGGCCGGATTGCCGTCGGCGAAGACCAGGTTCTTCGCGGTCGCCTTCAGCGCGCAGCCCTCGAAGCCCGCCATCGCGGCCTTGAGCTCGTCGAGCGTTCTTGCTTCGCGCGCCAGAGCGCGCGCCGAGAGCGCCGCCTCGTCCGGCGGCGCAAATTCGCCGGAGGAGGCGTGGCGCATTGGCGCGGCCTGCCCGGCAACGGGAACGAGAGCGGGGCGCGCGGGAGCAGCCGGCCGTGGGGCAGCGAAATGGTCGTGCGGCGTTTCGTCGAGCGCCTCGGTGACGCCCATCTCGGCATACCAGGCGATGAGCTCGGCGGGATGTGGCTCGACTGACGACATGATCGGCTCAGCTAGCACGGAAAGCACTGGCGATGCGACCCGTTCGGGAGCGTCGGGCTGTGCTCGTTTCAGCGCGGCGGTTCGCTCCGGGTGTGCCCCGCCCGGCATCGCCGTTCCCGAGAGGTCTCGCTTGCGGAGATGGAGCGAGTCCCCCGTTGGCGGCACGTCGCTGCGCCGGGCAGATACACGGCTTTTCGCAGTTGCAAATTGACGCCCGCGCCCGGATAGAAGGGTTCCAATCTCGACATCCGCCCGTCTTGCACGGGCGGGCATGATAGTTCACATATAAACTATATTGCGGATCGAGGCAGAGCGGGCCGTTGGCGGAGGGCAGGATGACACTCGAGGAAGCGCAGAGCACCCCGCGCGAGAGCATGGACTACGACGTCGTCATCGTCGGAGCCGGCCCCGCAGGACTCGCCGCCGCGATCCGCCTGAAGCAGCTCGATGAGAACATCTCGGTCGTCGTGGTCGAGAAGGGGTCCGAGGTCGGCGCCCATATCCTCTCCGGCGCGGTGATCGATCCGATCGGCCTCGACAAGCTCCTTCCCGACTGGCGCGAGGACGAGGCTCGCCCGCTCCACACCCAGGTCAGCGAGGACGTGTTCTACTTCCTCGGCCCGGCCGGCGGCGCCCGTCTGCCGAACTTCGCCATGCCGAAGTTGATGGACAATCACGGCAACTTCGTCGGCTCGCTCGGCCTCGTCGCGCGCTACCTTGCGACCCGGGCCGAGGCGCTCGGCGTCGAGATCTATCCTGGCTTCGCGGCCGCTGAGTTGCTGTTCAACGAGGACGGCTCGGTCGCCGGCATCGCCACCGGCGACATGGGCATCGCCAAGGACGGCAGCGTCTCGGACCGTTTCACCCGCGGCATGGAACTGCGCGGCCGCTACACGCTGCTGGGCGAGGGCGCCCGCGGCTCGCTCTCCAAGATCGCGATCAAGCGCTTTGCTTTGGACGAAGGCCGCGAGCCGCAGAAATATGGCATCGGCCTCAAGGAGATCTGGCAGGTCAAGCCGGAGAAATTCAGGAAGGGGCTGGTGCAGCACTCCTTCGGCTGGCCGCTCGACATGTCGACCGGCGGCGGCTCGTTCCTCTACCATTTCGACGACAATCTGGTTTCGGTCGGCTTCGTCGTCCATCTCAACTATACGAACCCGACGCTCTCGCCCTTCGACGAGTTCCAGCGCTTCAAGACCCATCCGATGATCCGAGACGTCTTCGAGGGCGCAAAGCGCCTCTCCTACGGCTCGCGCGCGATCACCGAGGGCGGCTGGCAGTCGGTGCCGAAGCTGACCTTCCCGGGCGGGGCGCTGATCGGCTGCGCCGCCGGCTTCGTCAACGTGCCGCGCATCAAGGGCAGCCACAACGCCATCCTCTCCGGCATGCTGGCGGCCGAAAATCTCGTTCCGGCCCTGGCGGCTGGCCGTGCCCATGACGTGGTCGACGGCATCGAGGACAGCTGGCGCTCCTCCGAGATCGGTCGCGATCTCAAGCTGGTGCGCAACGTCAAGCCGCTCTGGTCGAAGCTCGGCACGCTCGGAGGCGTCGCTCTCGGCGGCATCGACATGTGGCTGAACCAGCTCTTCGGCTGGTCGCCCTTCGGCACCATGAAGCACGGCAAGCCCGACCATGCCACGCTGAAGCCGATCGGGGACGTCACGCCGATCGTCTACCCGAAGCCGGACGGCAAGATCTCCTTCGACAAGCTCTCCTCGGTCTTCCTCTCGGCGACGAATCACGAGGAGGACCAGCCGGCCCATCTGAAGCTCACCGACCCGAACGTGCCGGTGCTGCAGAACCTGCCGCTCTATGGCGAGCCGGCGCGGCTTTATTGCCCGGCCGGTGTCTACGAGGTCGTCTACGCCGATCCCGACAAGAAGACCGAGCCGCGCTTCGTGATCAACGCGCAGAACTGCGTGCACTGCAAGACCTGCGACATCAAGGATCCCGCCCAGAACATCACCTGGACGGTGCCGGAGGGCGCCGGAGGTCCGAATTACTCCAACATGTGAGGCCGCTTTTTAGAGCGGCTGACGTTTCCGTCCGGCGAAATCTTGTGGTGTCGCCGGAGACAAGAAGAGCCGCACCGGCTGGACCGGCGCGGCTCTGAAGCAGCGGCAGGCCGGCGAATCAGCCTTTGCGGATGACGGGAGCAGGCTGTTCGGGGGCTGGCGTCGCGCAACCGCCAGCGAAGCTGGCGAGAGCGAGGACGGCCGCAAGCGCAAGCGAGACCTTCTTCATTGGAAATGTCCCAGACGAATCGCCGCGAAAGGCCGCGACAGTTTGGAAGCTACGCCCGATTTCTTCATGAAATCTATCGGGAACGCCGACAGTCTCTCGCGATCGGCCTTTCACGACAGCGTGACGCATCTTCTGCAATGCAGCGGCAGGCTTGTCGGGTCGCCCGGAAACAGCCATGTTGCGCGCTTAACCGATCAGGTCACGGTCCAGTCCACGGACAGGCTCCCGGCGGCGGGCGAGGGGCGGACCGAGGGAGAATGGCGAACGTGACGTTTCAGAGCGACGGCCGCGGCCGTGGCGCCGTGTTGGCGCTGGCTTTCCTGGCTTTCCTGCAGACAGGCGCATCGATTCCGGCGCGGGCGGAGGCGCGCCCGGTCGAGAAGTTCGAGCCGGCGGAGAGTCTCGAGGGCAATTATCTCGCGGCCGTGGTCGCAGGTTCGGGGCGCGATCTCGGCGCCGCCTCGGTCTATCTGCGCGAGGCGATCAAGGACGATCCGCAGAACAGCGAATTGCTGGAGCGCGGCTTCGTCGCCTTCCTTGCTGACGGCGCGATGGGCGACACGTTCCGCGCCGCAGAGAAGCTGGTGCAGCGCGATGCCTCGAACGGTCTGGCGCAGCTTGCGCTCGGTGTGCGGGCGCTGAAGCAGAAATCCTATGCGACTGCACGCAACCACCTTCAGCGCGGCGGGCGCGGCCGGTCGGCCGACATCACTGCTACGCTGCTGGCGGCCTGGGCCTATTCCGGCTCCGGAGACACCAAGCGCGCGCTCGAAACTCTGGAGCGGCTGCGCGGCGAAGCGAGCTTCGATCGCTTCCGCGACTATCACGCCGGCCTGATTCTCGACATCGCCGGCCGAAAGGCCGATTCGACCCGCCGACTGAAGGCCGCCTACGACGCCGAGAAGACCAACCTGCGTCTGGTCGATCTCTGGGCTCGCCATCAGGCACGTGCCGGTGACCGCGATGCGGCGCTGGCGACGCTCAACGAGTTCGAGCAGCGCGTCCGTCCCAACCATCCGGTGGTGCGCGACGCGCTCGCCAAGGTTTCCGGTAAGGAGCAGCTGCCCCGCATCGTCGGCAATGCGCAGCAGGGCGCCGCCGAAGTGCTCTATGGCCTCGCCAGCGCCGGGATTCTTCAGGGCGACGAAGCCACTGCCCTGCTTTACCTCAGGCTCGCGGTCTATCTCGACCCGGGTCACGATCTCGCCGTGCTGACGCTGGGCGACATCCTCGAGCGCGCCAAGCAGACCGAGGACGCGGTCGAGGTCTATCGCCGCATGCCCGAGACTTCGGCGTTGCGTCCGGTTGCCGACATCCAGGTCGGGCTCGGCCTCGAGGCGCTCGGCAAGACCGACGAAGCGGTCAAGCAGCTGGAAGCGCTCATCGTGGCCCGCCCCGACGATATCGAGGCGATCTCGGCGCTCGGCAACATCTATCGCTCGCGCAAGCGCTTCGAGGAAGCGGCCGACACCTACAACAAGGCGATCGCCAAGCTCACCTCGCCCGGGCGCTCGAACTGGGATCTCTTCTATTCGCGCGGTATCGCCTATGAGCGCACCAAGCGGTGGCCGGAGGCCGAGGCGGACCTGCGCAAGGCGCTGGAGCTGATGCCCGAGGCGCTCGGCCGCGAGCGGGCACTGGTCCTCAACTATCTCGGCTATTCTCTGGTCGATCGGAATCTGAAGCTCGACGAGGCGCTCGGCATGCTCCGGCGCGCCGTCGATCTCAGGCCTCGCGATGGCTACATCATCGATTCGCTGGGTTGGGCGCACTACCGGCTCGGCCGTTATGACGAAGCCGTAACCGAACTGGAACGGGCGATGGAGCTGCGCCCGTCCGACCCGGTGATCAACGACCATCTCGGCGATGTCTACTGGCGCACCGGCCGCCAGCTTGAGGCGAAGTTCCAGTGGAACCATGCCCGCGATCTCAGCCCCGAGCCGGAGGATCTGGTCAAGATCCTGCGCAAGATCGAGAAGGGACTTGACGAGGCTCCGCCTTCGGCGAACGCCGCCGAGCCGAAGAAGGATGGCGGCTGAGCCTTGCAGGCTCGTCTCACCACCCGCGCCCCGGCCAAGATCAATCTCAGCCTGCGCATCCTGGGCCGGCGTGCCGACGGCTATCACGAGCTCGACAGCCTCGTCGCCTTCGCCGGTGTCGGCGATCAGTTGACGCTGCTGCCGGGCGCGGAGAGCGGGATCGCGATCTCCGGCCCCTTCGCCGAGGGGCTCTCGGTTGCAGCCGACAATCTGGTGCTGAAGGCCGAAGTTGCCTTGCGCGATCAGGTGCCGGGGCTGCGTTCCGGCGGATTCCTGCTCGTCAAGCGCCTGCCCGTCGCATCCGGGATCGGCGGCGGCTCGGCCGATGCCGCTGCCGCGCTACGCCTGCTCGCGCGGCTGAACGGCCTGCCGTCTGACGCTCCCGCGCTCTATGCCGCCGCCGCGCGCATAGGCGCCGACGTCCCGGTCTGTCTCGCAGCGAAGACGCGCATCATGCAAGGGATCGGCGAGCGGCTCGGGTCGCCGCTGCGCCTGCCGCGCCTCTTCGCGCTGCTGGTCAATCCGGGCGTTGCGGTTGAGACCGCCGCGGTCTTCCGCAATCTCGGCCTGCAGCCGGGGGAGGCGACGATCCAGCCGGCTCCGGCGACGGACGCCTCCTGGCAGGGCCACGCCTCCGCTCCCTCTGTAATCGAAGCGCTTGCGGCCACGAGAAACGACCTCGAAGCGCCGGCCCGTGGCGCCGCGCCAGTCATCGCTGATGTCCTGGAGCTGCTCGCCGAGCTGCCGGGCTGCCGCCTGGCGCGCATGTCGGGCTCGGGTGCGACCTGCTTTGCCCTGTTCGACGATTGTCGGGCGAGTGCGGCGGCGGCCAAGTTGCTCGCTCACCGACAGCCGGGCTGGTGGATCAAGCCGACCGTACTCGGCTGACGATCCGCCCGCCTGGACCGCAGGGGGGCGCCTTAAGCGCCGTTTGCGCCGAAGCCGGACAGGAGCCCCTTCAGCATCATCAGTCCCAGCGCGGCGATGGTGATCGCGTCCCGGATGGCGCCACTCTCGATCATCGCGGTGACTTCGGCGGGAGAGAAGCGGCGCGTCACCAGGCCCTGTTCCTCATGGTCGAGCTCTCGCGGCGCGGCGCTGAGCTGGCGGGCAAGGAAGACATGGCAACCCTGGTTCGAGTAGCCATAGCATTCGAACAGATAGCCGGCCTCGATCATCTCGCCGGCCTCGACGCCCGCTTCCTCGCGCAGCTCGCCGCGGGCGACGGTGACCGGCTCGGCATCCGGCCTGCTCTCCCAGGAGCCTTGCGGCAGTTCCCAGAAGCGGCCTCCCACCGGGTAGCGGTACTGCTCGACGAGATGCAGGTCGCCATTCTCCTCGACGGCGACGATCGCGACGAAATCCGTCTTCTCGACAACGCCGTAGATTCCCGTGGAGCCATCCTGCCGGAGGACCTCATCCTCCCGCACCCGCATCCAGCGATTCTCATAGACGACCCGCGAGGACAGCGCGGTGATCTCCGCCGGCTGCTCCTGCGCCTCCCCGGAGGGCTTTCCGGCGGCCTCGTTCAATGGGCCCGCGCCACGCAGAAGTCGACGGCGTCGTTGAGCGCCTGCTTCATCGGCGATTGCGGGTAAAGGCCGAGCGCGTCCTTCGCCATCTTGGCGTAGTGCCGGGCCCGTTCGACCGTGTCCTCGATCGCCTTGTGCTTGCGCATCAGCGCCTGCGCCTGGGCGAAGTCGCCCTCGTTGATCTGGCCTTCCTGCAGGGTGCGGCGCCAGAAGGCCCGCTCCTCTTCGTCGCCTCGGCGGAAGGAGAGGACCACCGGGAGCGTGATCTTGCCCTCGCGGAAATCGTCGCCGGTGTTCTTGCCGAGAGCACCGGAGGAACCGCCATAGTCGAGCGCGTCGTCGATCAGCTGGAAGGCGATGCCGAGATTGAGCCCATAGCTGCGGCAGGCGGCGGCGCCGGCCTTGGGCGAACCGGCGATCACCGGCCCGACCTCGCAGGCGGCGGCGAAGAGCTCGGCGGTCTTGCCGCGGATCACGGCGAGGTACTCGTCTTCTGTCGTCTCGGTGTTCTTGGCGGCGGCAAGCTGCATCACCTCGCCCTCGGCGATCACGGCCGCGGCGGTCGAGAGGATGTCGAGCGCTCGCAGCGAGCCGACCTCGACCATCATCTTGAAGGCCTGGCCGAGCAGGAAGTCGCCGACCAGCACGCTCGCCTCGTTGCCCCAGAGCATGCGGGCGGCGAGCTTGCCGCGGCGCATGTCGCTCTCGTCGACGACGTCGTCATGCAGCAGCGTCGCGGTGTGCATGAATTCGACCGAGGCGGCGAGCTTGACGTGACCCTCGCCCTCGTAGCCGCACAGGGCCGCCGTCGCCAGCGTCAGCATCGGCCGCAGGCGCTTGCCGCCCGAGGAGATCAGATGGTTGGCGACCTCAGGGATCATCGTCACCTGCGAGCCCGTCCGCGACAGGATCATCGCATTGACGCGCTCCATGTCGGGGCGGGTCAGACCGACCAGAGCCTCGATCCCGGCCTTGCCGGCTTCCTTGTCCTCGAAGGCTACGACGACGCCCACGCTCAAACTCCGACTTTACCGGCGCGGCTGGCGCGCCCTGTCTTTGCTGCACTGCCCTTTGCCATGACCGTTGCATGCGTGGCCAGCCCCGGCAATCTCTGTCGCGCCGCACAATCTGGTGTGACGATGTCGCAGCGCGGCGATTTTGGGCTTGCGCGGCTTATCCGCCACGGGCTCCATGGCGCCATGCACGAACTGGTCCGCTCCAATGATCTCGTCCTGCTCGGCGCCATCGAGGCGCTGCTCGCCTCTGCCAATCTCGATTGCGTGATAGCCGACCAGCATATCAGCGCGCTGGAAGGTATGATCGGCGCCTTCCCGCGCCGGCTGCTGGTGCGCGAGGCCGATCGGAAGCGCGCCCGGGCCTTGCTGGTCGAGGCCGGCTTCGGCGGCGAATTGCGGCCCGAGTGATCCGCCATGACCGATGAGATCCTGCCGGGCCTCGGCGCGATCGGCGAGGACCGCCTGCTTGATGGCCGGCTTCGCCTGCTGCAACCGCGCAAGGGGCACCGCGCCGGCTCGGATGCGATCCTGCTTGCCGCTGCCCTGCCGGCTCTGGCGGAAGGACCGCTGGTCGATTTCGGCGCCGGCGTCGGCACCGCCGGCCTCGCCGCCGCCCTGCGGCAGGAGGCGCTTTCGGTCGTGCTGGTCGAGCGCGATCCGGAACTCGCGGCTCTCGCCGCACGCAACGCCGCCCTCAACCGGCTCGACCAGCGCGTCCGCGTCGTCGTCGCTGCGATCGGCGAGCGTGGCGACGGCGCCTTGCAGGCCGGCCTGCCGGACGCTTCGGCAGCCTGGGTCGCGATGAATCCGCCATTTTTCGAAGCTGGTGCCGCGCGTGCCTCGCCGGTGCCGAATCGTCGGGCCGCCCATGTCGCCGACACCCCGCTGGCCCTCTGGCTGAAGGCGGCGCGGCGCGTGCTGCGCCCGCGTGGCGGGGTGACGATCATCCATCGCGCCGAGGCGCTGCCCGAGATCCTGGCGGCGCTGGCGACGGGCTTCGGCGAGGTCGCGATCCGGCCGGTGCAGGCGCTTGCCGAACGATCCGCGATCCGCGTGATTGTCTCCGCCCGGCTCGGCAGCAAAAAGCCGGCAGCGCTGCTGCCGGCTCTGGTTCTCAATGGTCCCGATGGCCGTTTCACTGCTGAGAGCGAAGCTCTCCATCGCGGCGAGGCGGGTCTCGCCTGATCAGCGGCAGACGCGTCTCTCGCGCACCACCCAGCCCCAGCCATCCCAGTAGCGGACCGGGCGATAGAAGCAGCGCGGGCCGTAATAGGGGCGGCCATAGCCATAGCCCGGCGGGCGGCCGTAGCCGTAATATGGACGGTCATAGCCGCCGCCCCAGCGCGGGCCGTCAAAATAGCCGTCGCCGAAGGGCTGGGCCGCGACCGGGGTCGAGGCGATCGCGGCGACGCCGAGCGTGACGGCCGCCGAAAAGCCGAGAAGCAGCTTGCGAAGCATGTGATGGTCCTCCTTCGCGATGTTCACGGCGTTGTTCCGGGGCTCCGGGCGTCACCGTTGCGGCGAATCTGCGCCGGAGCGGCTGAACGGCAGCGGAGCGCGCCATTCAGCCTGTCTTCATCCGGTTAGCGGCAGACCCGCACCGGGCGGATCACCCAGCGATAGCCGTTCCAGACCCGCCGATCGCTATAGAAGCAGCGCGGCCGGTAGACCGGGCGGCCGTAATAGGGGGGCCGCGGCCCGTAATGCGGCCGGCCGTAATGCCAGACCTGCTGCACGAGGCCGCCGGCCTCGCTGCTGACGGCGGGCGCGCTGCCGGCGCCGATCGGCGCAGCATTGGCCGGGGCGGCGATCAGCGCAGTCGAAAGAAGTGCACCGGCGCCCAGCAGGGCGGCGGCGATACGGGATGACAGCATTGCAAAACTCCTGCTTGCTGGGCGCTGGTCCGGCTCAAGCGCTCGCCCCGAGCACCGCGGACCGCGATGGCACGCACCCTATGCCAGCGATGATGAACGAGGTCCTTCGATCGAGGTTCACCCGCGGTTCATGCGGGAATGCTTGACCGGAAGCGTCGCCAGCCCCTAAGCACACCGCCTGTTTCCTGAAAATTTCGAAGGCTTGAGCCCTTGGCTGCGTCGCCCTCCGCTTCGATGAATCCGACCCGCTCCTTCCAGGGACTGCTGCTGACCTTGCAGCGTTTCTGGGCCGAACGCGGCTGCGTCATCCTCCAGCCCTACGACATGGAAGTCGGGGCCGGCACCTTCCATCCCGCGACGACCTTGCGCGCGCTGGGGCCCAAGCCCTGGAACGCGGCCTATGTCCAGCCTTCGCGCCGGCCGAAGGACGGTCGCTATGGCGAGAACCCGAACCGGCTGCAGCATTATTACCAGTTCCAGGTGATCCTGAAGCCGTCGCCGCCGAACCTGCAGCAGCTCTATCTCGACTCGCTGCAGGCGATCGGCGTCGATCTCGCCCTGCACGATGTCCGCTTCGTCGAGGACGACTGGGAGAGCCCGACGCTGGGCGCCTGGGGGCTCGGCTGGGAATGCTGGTGCGACGGCATGGAAGTCAGCCAGTTCACCTATTTCCAGCAGGTCGCCGGTGTCGAATGCGCGCCGGTCGCCGGCGAGCTGACCTATGGGCTCGAGCGCCTGGCGATGTATGTCCAGGGCGTCGAGAACGTCTACGACCTCAACTTCAACGGCCTCGAGGGCGAGGATCGCGTCAGCTATGGCGACGTCTTCCTGCAGGCTGAGCAGGAGTTCTCGCGGCATAACTTCGAACATGCCAATACCGAGATGCTCTTCCGCCACTTCGCCGACGCCGAGGCCGAGTGCAAGGCGCTGCTGGCCGCCGGCGAGGCCGATGGCGGCGCCAGGCACCAGCTTGCGCTGCCTGCCTATGACCAGTGCATCAAGGCGAGCCATGTCTTCAACCTGCTCGATGCGCGCGGCGTGATCTCGGTCACCGAGCGCCAGAGCTACATCCTGCGCGTGCGTGAGCTCGCCAAGGCCTGCGGTCAGGCCTGGCTGAAGACCGTCGGCGGCGGAGCGAACTGATGCCCGATCTTCTGCTCGAACTCTTCTCCGAGGAAATCCCGGCGCGCATGCAGCGCAAGGCGGCCGAGGACCTGAAGAAGCTGGTCACCGATGCGCTGGTCGAGCGCGGCCTCGTCTATGAGGGCGCGAAGGCCTTCGCCACGCCGCGCCGGCTGGCGCTCACCGTCGCAGGCCTGCCGGTGCGCGGCCGCGATGTCCGCGAGGAGCGCAAGGGGCCGCGCGTCGGCGCGCCCGACGCCGCCGTCCAGGGCTTTCTCAAGGCTGCCGGCCTCGCCTCGCTCGACCAGGCCACCATCGTCAGCGATCCCAAGAAGGGCGATTCCTACATCGCCGTGATCGAGAAGCCCGGCCAGGAGACGATTGCGGCCATCGCCGAGATCGTGCCGGCGGTGATCCGCGCCTTCCCCTGGCCGAAGTCAATGCGCTGGGGCAAGGCCTCGGCCGCCGGCGCCAGCCTGCGCTGGGTACGCCCGCTGCACTCGATCCTCTGTACCTTCGGCGCCGAGACCGAGGATCCGGAAGTCGTCGCCTTCGAGGTCGACGGCATCACCTCCGGCAACACCACCTATGGCCACCGCTTCCATGCGCCCGGGCCGATCACGGTCCGCCGCTTCGACGACTATGTCGCGAGCCTGGAGCGGGCGAAGGTCGTGCTCGATGCCGACCGCCGCAAGGAGATCATCGCGACCGACGCCAGGAACCTCGCCTTCGCGGCCGGGCTCGAACTGGTCGAGGATGAGGGGCTGCTGGAGGAGGTCGCGGGGCTGGTCGAATGGCCAGTCGTGCTGATGGGCTCCTTCGAGGAGCGCTTCCTCGACATTCCCGGCGAGGCAATCCGCGCCACCATCCGCGCCAACCAGAAATGCTTCGTGCTGCGCGATCCCGCGACCGGCGAGCTGGCGAACCGCTTCATCCCGGTCTCCAACCTCGTCGCCAGCGATGGCGGCTTGGCGATCACCGCCGGCAATGGCCGCGTGGTCCGCGCCCGCCTCTCGGACGCCGCCTATTTCTGGGCGACCGATCGCGGCCCGCTGCCCGACCTCGACACGCTGAAGGCGAGCGCCGAGAAGTTCGGGCTCGACCTGTCGAAGCCGCTCGACCAGCGCATGGCCAAGCTCGACAAGCTCGGCGTCGTCTTCCACGCCAAGCTCGGCACGCAAGGGCAGCGCGTCCAGCGCATCGCGGCGCTGGCCAAGGAGCTTGCCCCGATCGTCGGTGCCGATCCGGCGCAGGCCGAGCGTGCGGCAAAACTCGCCAAGGCCGATCTGCCGACCGAGATGGTCGGCGAGTTCCCGGAATTGCAGGGGCTGATGGGCCGCAAGTACGCGGAACTGCAGGGCGAGAACGCCTCGGTCGCTGTCGCGATTGAGGAACACTACAAGCCGCTCGGTCCCTCCGACCGCGTCCCCTCCGATCCGGTCTCGGTCGCCGTCGCACTCGCCGACAAGCTCGACACGCTCACCGGCTTCTGGGCCATCGACGAAAAGCCGACCGGCAGTAAGGACCCCTATGCGCTGCGCCGCGCGGCGCTGGGCGTGATCCGGCTGGTGGTCGAGAACGGTGTGAGGCTGCCGCTGGCGCGCTTCGCGACGGACGCCGATCTGCTCTCGTTCTTCCACGACCGCCTGAAGGTGATGCTGCGCGATCAGGGTGCGCGCCATGACCTCGTCGATGCGGTGCTGGGCGAGGGCGCGTCGGGCAATGACGATCTCCTGTTGATCACCCGCCGCGTCGCCGCGCTCGGCCGCTTCCTCGAAACCGAGGACGGCAAGAGCCTGCTCGCCGGCTACAAGCGCGCCGCCAACATCCTCAAGGCCGAGGAGAAGAAGGACGGCGAGGGCGCTTTCGCCGGTGCCGCCGATCTCCAGCTGATCGCCGCTGCGGGGCTGATCGAGGAGAAGGCGCTCGCCGTCGCGCTCGCCCAGGCGACGCCGAAGGCGGAAACCGCCATTGCCGCCGAGGATTATGAGGGTGCCATGGCGGCCCTCGCCGAGCTGCGCCCGGCGGTCGATGCCTTCTTCGACAAGGTCACGGTCAACGATCCCGACCCGGCCCTGCGCGCCAACCGCCTAAAGCTGCTCAACCAGCTTCGCGAAGCGACCCGCGCGGTCGCGGATTTCGGGCGGATCGCGGGCTGACATCCGCGGGGAACCCTCTCCTGCATCGAAGTCGGGTAACCCGACTTCGACACTTTAAGTGCTGATCTCGGGCAGGCCCGAGATCAGTGAGAGGGCAGGGTGAGGTGTAGGCCCTGCGACCAGCTCCGCGAGGCCTGACCGCGCGGTCAGGTTCAAGCTAAGGTTTCCAGTCCGAACACCTCACCCCTACCCCTCTCCTTCCAGGAGAGGGGATCCCGCGCCCAACCCCTCAGCCAAGCGACCCTTCCGGAACTTTTTCCCAGGGCTCCACGTTCTCTTGCCCGAGTGCTATGCTTGCGAATGCCTCGCAGTCAGGGCCTCGGGGGGCCGGCTTTCGGCCGCGATAAGAGGATTTGAGCCATGGGTCTTTTGATTTCGCTTTTCATCACGATTCTGGTCATCGGTCTGGTGCTCTATCTCGTGCGGATGCTGCCGCTCGACGGCAACATCAAGAACATCCTCCAGATCATCGTCATCATCATCGGCATCATCTCGCTGCTGCGCTATCTCGCCGTGTTCTGAGACGCGCGAAATCGTCACTTTGGCGACCGGCGGCTGCGATTGACGCTAGCCGCGCGCTGATCCAGACTTTCTTCGGTCCAGAGGGCCCCGGACGCAGCGCGTCGCGGGGCCCTCATCCGTTCGAAGAGCGAACCCCGCGATGACGTCGCAGAATCGCACCACCCATATCCGGCTGACCTCCCATCCCGAGCCCGGCAGCGCCGCAGCCCGTTTCCCGATCCATTGGGGCGCAGCGACGCCAGAGGAGCGCGGCCCGGTCATCGCCTCGACCACCAACCCCGCCGACCGCAACGTCATCGGCGCCCATGGCGGCTCCTACTCGGTCTATCGGGCGCTCGCGATCTCGGCCCGCGCCATGAACCCGGCGCAGCGGCCCGACCTGACCAACACCTACCCGACGGCCGAGATCCTGCCGCAGCCGCAATGGTTCGAGCCCGGCAGGATCGTCTCGCTCGACCCGTTCGGCCATCGCGTCGCCCAGGATTTCGGCAAGTGGATCGGCGAGGGCGTCGACATCCGCCCGACCATCGCCGTCACCAAGGCGAGGCTCAACCTGCCGGAAATCCTCGCCGCCATGGCCGGCCACCGGCTCGCCGCCGACGGCCATATCCTGCACGGCTCCGGCGACATCAGCGTCACCAAGATCGCGGTTGACCCGGTCTGGCACCTGCCGGGCATCGCCGAGCGCTTCGGCACCAGCGAGAACGAATTGCGCCGCACCCTGTTCGAGCAGACCGGCGGCATGTATCCCGAGCTCGTGACGAGGCCCGACCTCAAGGTCTTCCTGCCGCCGATCGGCTCGATCACCGCCTATGTCATCGGCGAGGTCGGGGCCATCTCCGATCCCCGGCGCAAGCTCGCCTGCCGGGTCCATGACGAGTGCAACGGCTCCGACGTCTTCGGCTCCGACATCTGCACCTGCCGGCCCTATCTCGTGCACGGCATCGAGGAAGCGGTGAAGGAGGCGCAGGGCGGCGGCGTCGGCCTGATCGTCTACAACCGCAAGGAGGGCAGGGCGCTCGGTGAGGTCACCAAATTCCTCGTCTACAATGCCCGCAAGCGTCAGGAGGGCGGCGATTCCGCCGCGACCTATTTCGAGCGCACGGAGTGCGTCGCGGGCGTGCAGGACGCTCGCTTCCAGCAATTGATGCCGGATGTGCTGCACTGGCTCGGCGTCAGGAAGATCGACCGGCTGATGTCGATGTCGAACATGAAGTACGACGCCATGGTCGAGAGCGGCATCGAGATCGGCGAGCGCGTCGCGATCCCGCCCGAGTTGATCCCGCCCGATGCCTCGGTCGAGATCGAGGCCAAGAAGGCCGCGGGCTATTATTCGCCGGACGGCGCACCCGGCGACAATGCGCTGAAATCCACGGTCGGCCGCGACCTCGAGAAGTTCTGAGTGCCATGCCCGATCGCGATCCCGAAGCCGTCCGCCAGCTGCTGAAGCCGGCCGTCATCCGCGAGCGTGCGCAGGAGATGCTGCAGCTCGGGCTCGACGGGCAGCTCTCGCACTTCACCGTGCATCCCGAGCGGCTCGAAGCCTGCGCGGACTATGTGCTGGCGACGATCCGCCGGAACTATCCAACGCTCGATATTCCCTTCCATGCGCGCTGGCGGCATTTTTTCGTCGCCGGCACCGATCGTTGGCGCGCCCTCGACGAGGCCGCCGGCTTCGCCGACGCCGGTGCGCGCGGCCGTGCCGCCTATGATCTCGCCATCGTCAGCGTCCTCCTCGATGCCGGCGCCGGTCCCGCCTGGCGCTATCGCGACGCGCTGACCGGAGAGTTCATCGCCCGTTCGGAAGGGCTGGCTCTGGCCTCGCTCGACATGTTCGCGGCCGGCCTGTTCTCCGGCGATCCCGCCGACCCGCTGCGCGTCGACAGCGCCGCGCTGAAGCGGCTCGATGCGGCGGCGCTCGCCGAGGGTTTTCAGGCTGGCCCCGACAATCCGCTGGTCAGCCTCGAAGGTCGGGCCGCCCTGCTCAACCGGCTCGGCGAAGAGCTGGAGAAGCACGGTCTCGACCGGCCGGGCGGCCTGTTCGACCGGCTTTTCGCCGCGGCCGAGGGCGGCACGCTCCGCGCCAGCTATATCCTGTCGCAGGTGCTCGAGGTGCTCGGAGGCATCTGGCCCTCGCGCCTGAGCTATGCCGGCATCCCGCTCGGCGACAGCTGGAAGCATCCGCTGATCGCGCAGGGCAGCATCACCGCCGGCATCGTGCCGTTCCACAAGCTCTCGCAATGGCTGAGCTACTCGCTGATCGAGCCGCTGCAATGGGCCGGCGTCGACGTCGTCGGCATCGACGAGCTCACCGGCCTGCCGGAGTACCGCAATGGCGGTCTGCTGCTCGACCTTGGCGTGATCGCGCTGAAGCACGAGGAGGAGCGAGGCGGCGCCCATGAGGTCGGCTCCGAGCTCGTCGTCGAATGGCGGGCGCTGACCGTCGCCTTGCTCGATCGGATCGGCGAGCTGGTGCGCGAGCGCCTCGGCCTGACGCGCGAGCAATTGCCGCTGGCAAAGGTGCTCGAAGGCGGTACATGGGCAGCCGGCCGCCGCATCGCAGCCGAGAAGCGCGAGGGCGGCGGGCCGCCCTTGACCATCGTCAGCGACGGCACGGTATTCTGAGTCCAGGGCCAACGACATCATCGGCCCTCATCCTTCGGGCGCGGGGCTTTCGCCTGGCGCCTCAGGGTGAGCGTCGAGACGACAAATGAGGGGCTACTAGAATGGCAACGCACTCCGACGGCGTGACCGTCGTCGACCACCCGCTGGTGCGGCACAAGCTGACGCTGATGCGCGAGAAGGACCGTTCGACCAAGAGCTTCCGCCAACTCCTGAACGAGATCGGCATGCTGCTCTGCTACGAGGTGACCCGCGATCTGCCGACCGAGATGATCGAGATCGAGACGCCGCTGCAGAAGTCGATGCAGCCGGTGATCTCCGGCAAGAAGCTGGTCTTCGCGCCGATCCTGCGGGCCGGCGTCGGCTTCCTCGACGGCATGCTCGAGCTCGTTCCGGCCGCCCGCGTCGCCCATATCGGCCTCTATCGCGATCCCGAGACGCTGCAGGCGGTCGAGTACTACTTCAAGGCGCCCTCGGACATTGCCGACCGCATGATCGTGGTGATGGACCCGATGCTGGCGACGGCGAACTCCGCGGTCGCCGCCGTCGACCGGCTGAAGGAGCGTGGAGCGCATGACTTGCGCTTCGTCTGCCTGCTCGCGGCGCCCGAGGGCATCGCCCGCATGCGCGACGCCCATCCCGATGTCCGGATCTGGACCGCCGCGATCGACGAGCGTCTCAACGATCACGGCTACATCGTGCCCGGCCTGGGCGATGCCGGCGACCGGATGTTCGGGACGCGCTGAGCGCCCGCCCTTGTCGTTCCGGCGATATGCCCTTATCTTGTAGGCATATTGCCAAGGAGGCGATGGTGACGACGATCCGTGCAGTGGACGTGGTTGGCGGCCCGGAGGTGATCGGCGCTCCGCTCGACAGCGCGCGCGCGATCATCGCTGCGGTCCGGCGCGGCTTCCCGGTGGCGGCGGTGGAACATGTCATCGCCAGCGGCCGCATGACGCTGGCCGAGATCGACGAGGTCGTGCTGCCGCGCAAGACGCTCAGCCATCGCCGCAAGATCGGCACCCTGACCAGCGAGCAGTCCGATCGGCTGGTCCGGGCCGCCCGCGTCATCGCCGAGGCGGAGGAGACCTTCGGCTCGCAGGAGAAAGCCGGCAGGTGGCTGCGCCGGCCGACCGAGGCGCTCGGCGGCGAGAAGCCGATCGCGCTGCTCGACACCAGCGAGGGCGCGGCCGAGGTGGAGACGCTGCTCGGCCGTATCGCGCACGGCATCGCTGCCTGATGCGGGTCTGGCGCGTCTGCCGCGCCGCCTTCGCCGATCTCAACGGCGAGGGCGCGAGGCTTTATGGCGGGCGCTGGAACTCGCCGGGGCGGCCGGTCGTCTACACCGCCGAGAATCCCGCCCTCGCCATCCTGGAAGTCAGGGTCCATCTCGATCTCGAGCCGGACCTGATCCCCGACGACTACGTCCTGGTCGAGGTCGACCTCGCCGAGGCCGCTTGTGAGGAGATCACGGTCTTGCCGGAGAATCCGAGACAGCTCGGCGACGCCTGGCTGGCGGAAGGGCGTACGCCTGTGCTGAAAGTGCCCTCCTTCGCGGCGCCGCGTAGCGCCAACTTTCTGATCAACCCTGCGTGTGTCGGCGGGAGTTCCGTCGCGGTGATCGGGCAGCAGAAGTTCAGCTTCGATCGCCGCCTCTGGCTGCCGCTGTCCGGCACGATCCTGTAAGCGCGACGCTCCTGTCGTGCGAAAGGCCCGCCCATTTCTGGGCGGGCCCCCGCTGCCGGCTTTCACTCAGGCCGCGATGGCGCGAGCTGGGCCGGAGCGCCGAAATCAGCCGTTATTCGATGACCTGGACGATGCGGCGCGTCTGCGGGTCGACCAGGACGGTACGGTTGTTGACGACCGTGTAGCGATAATCGGTCGCGCCGTATTCGCGCGGGACTTCGTAATAGCGGACGCCCTCGCGCGGCAGCGTCGCGCCGACCACGACCGGCTCCGCATAGGTATAGGACGGAACGCGCTGCTCGACGACGTAGGTCTTGAAGCGCGGGGTGTTGTCGCCGATGATC
This sequence comes from Allobosea rubneri, assembly GCF_032464875.1. Taxonomy (NCBI): domain Bacteria; kingdom Pseudomonadati; phylum Pseudomonadota; class Alphaproteobacteria; order Hyphomicrobiales; family Alloboseaceae; genus Allobosea; species Allobosea rubneri. Next base: position 58,039 of record NZ_JAWDID010000016.1, on the reverse strand, counting down.
GCACCCACGACGGCACCGCCGACACCGCCGACCACAGCGCCAACCGGGCCGCCGACCACGGCGCCGCCGACCGCGCCGGCCGTCGCGCCGCCAACCGCGCCACCCTGGGCGCCCTGCGGATTCTGCTGGGCAAAGGCCGTGGCCGGAACAATGGCGAGGGCCGCTACGAGAGCAAGCTTCTTGAACATTTCCGTTCTCCTTCTGAGGGAAACCTCGGCAGCAAGAACGGCAAAACACCCGGCAAGTTCCGCCGGTCCGGGTCACGAGCTGTGAACGTTCGTGAACGGCTTCAGGGATTGTCCTTGTCGATCAGCGGCTTCGTGGCGATCACGATCTCCGTCCCGGCTGCGGCGAAATCGAAGACCTGAGTCCGTTGCGGCGGCCTGCCGGCATTGGCGAAGAGTTCGTCGACGGTCGCTTCCTCGGAGAGGAACAGGAAGTCGGCATGCGGCCCGGCTTCCGGGTAGGCATCGATCGCGTGCCAGGTGCCGCGGCTGAACATCACGCCCTCGCCGTCGAGGCGGAAGGCGCGCAGAGCCTCCGGCTCAGGCGGTGTCTTGGAAGGCTCTGCGACCACGATGATGGCCGGCGGCCCGCCGAGTGGCAGGCGTGCCTCGGTGACGTGGAGATGGCGCTCGATCACGGCGACGACGAAGGGTCGGGCATGGTAGCGCACGAGCTGCAGGCGCGGCCTGGTCTCGGCGGCGAAGGGCTGGACCCAGATGTCGTAACCCTCGCGGCCGGCATCGCGCGGCCCGGCGGGGGCGAGGATGCGGCCATAGGGCGCGAAGGCCTCCGGCGTCAGCGGCGCTACGGGGATACGGATCGTCCGATTCATGCTGCATCCTCTATGAGATCGCGAGCCCTGTCCGAGCCCGAAAGCAAACGGCGGGCCTTGCGGCCCGCCGTGACGATGCTGCGATGCTTCAGCGCCCGGAGTTTACTTCGGCGCGGCCGAGAGCACTGGCGAGAGCTTGTCGGCGTCGCGCTTGATCAGCGCGGCGAAACCGGCCGGCTTGCGCTCCTCGGCGGTCGGGATGACCGTGCCGAGGTCGAGCAGGCGCTTCTTGACGTTCTCGTCGTTCAGGGCCTTGTCGAGCGCGTCGACGAGCTTGTCGACGATTTCCTTCGGCGTGCCCTTCGGGGCGGCCAGGCCGTTCCAGGCCTCGATCTGGTACTCGGGCAGTCCGGCTTCCTTGGTGGTCGGCACGTTCGGCAGGGCCGGCGAGCGCTCGGCCGAGGCGATCGCATAGGCTTTGATCGTGCCGGCCTTGACCTGCTCGGAGACCGAAACGATCTGGTCGCACATGAAGTCGATCTGGCCGGAGACCAAGTCGTTCAGCGCTGGGCCGGTGCCGCGATAAGCGACCGAATTGAGCTTCGGCACGCCGAGCTGGCCCTTGAGCAGGGTGCAGGTTGTCCAGGATACCGAGCCGACGCCGGCATGGGCTTCGTTGAGCTTGTCCGGGTTCGCCTTAACGAAGGCTACGAACTCTTTCAGGTCCTTTGGCGCGAGATCTTTCTTGGCGACGATCAGGATCGGCGTGCCGCCGGCGAGGCCAATCGCCTGCATGCCGTTGATCGGGTCGTATTTCAGCCCGGGATAGGTCGAGGGCGCCGCGGAGTAGGTGCCGAGATGGCCCATCGCGATGGTGTAGCCGTCCGGGGCGGAGGTCAGCGCGCGGGTGATGCCGGTGGTGCCACCGGCCCCGGCGACGTTCTCGACCACGACCTGCTGCCCGAGCGTCTTCGACATGCTCTCGCCGACGATGCGGGCGATGATGTCGGTGGGGCCGCCGGCCGCGAAGGGCACGATCATGGTGATCGGACGCTCGGGATACTTCGTCTGCGCTTGGGCCGGGGCGGCAAGCGCCAATGCGGCGACGACGCCGAGGGCGAGCTTCTTCATGCGTATTCCTCCCATTGAACGGTTGTCGTGAGCGTTGCGAGGTTCAGGGCTGCGAGGCAACCCCGTCATTCGGTGAAGACCTCGTCGCGCTTCTTCGCCATCGAAGGCAGCAGCGCGATGACCAGGATCGCGACCGCGACCACCAGCAGGCCGGCCGAGATCGGCCGCTCGATGAAGGTCATGAACGAGCCGCGCGAGATGATCAGTGCCTGGCGCAGCTTCTCCTCCATCAGCTTGCCGAGCACGAAGCCGAGCAGCATCGGAGCCGGCTCGAAGCCGAGCTTGATCAGGAGATAGCCGAACAGGCCGAACAGCGCGGTGAAGGCGACGTCGACTGGCTGGTTATTCACCGAGTAGATGCCGATCGAGCAGAAGATCAGGATCGCCGGGAACATCAGGCGGTAGGGCACCTGCAGCAGCTTCACCCAGACGCCGACCAGCGGCAGGTTGATGATCAGCAGCATCAGGTTGCCGATCCACATCGAAGCGATCATGCCCCAGAACAGCTCCGGGTTCTTGGTCATCACCTGCGGGCCGGGGATGATGCCGTGGATCGTCATCGCGCCGACCATCAGCGCCATCACCGCATTCGGCGGAATGCCGAGGGTGAGCAGCGGGATGAAGGCGGTCTGCGCGCCGGCATTGTTGGCCGATTCCGGCCCGGCGACGCCTTCGATCGCGCCCTTGCCGAAGCGCGAGGGGTCCTTGGCGATCTTCTTCTCGAGCGTGTAGCTGGCGAACGGGCCAAGCACCGCGCCGTTGCCGGGCAGGATGCCGAGCACGCCGCCGATGAAGGTGCCGCGCAGGCAGGGGGCGGTCGACTGCTTGATGTCTTCCCAGCTCGGCAGCAGCCGGCCGATCTTGGCCTTCACGACGTCGCGCGCCTCGGGGTTCTCGAGGTTGCGCAGCACTTCGGCGAAGCCGAACACGCCCATCGCCAACACGGCGAAGTCGATGCCGTCGGCCAGCGGCGGGAAGCCGAACGTCATGCGCTCCTGGCCGGTCTCGAGGTCGGTGCCGACGGTCGAGAGCAAGAGGCCGAGCATGATCATGCAGAAGGCCTTGAGGATCGAGCCGCGCGCCAGCACGACCGCGAAGCACAGGCCCATCACCATCAGCGAGAAGTACTCGGCCGGGCCGAACAGCAGGGCGAGCTTGGTCAGGGGGGCGCCGAGCGCGGCGATGATCAGCGTCGCAAAGCAACCGGCGACGAAGGAGCCGATCGCGGCGGTACCGAGCGCGACGCCGGCGCGGCCCTGCTTGGCCATCTGGTGGCCGTCGAGCGTGGTGACGACCGCGGTGGCCTCGCCGGGGATGTTGACCAGGATCGCGGTGGTCGAGCCACCGTATTGCGCGCCGTAATAGATGCCGGCGAGCATGATCAGTGCGCCGACCGGATCGAGCCCGAAGGTGATCGGCAAGAGCATGGCGATGGTGGCGACTGGGCCGACGCCCGGCAGCACGCCGATCAGCGTGCCGACGAGGCAGCCGACGAAGGCGAGGGCGATATTCTGCAGACCGAGCGCGACGGAGAAGCCGAGCCCGAGATTGGCGATCATGTCATGCATCGTGTCAGATCCCGAAGAGCCAGGGCGCCAGCGGGATCGGCAGGCTCAGCGCGTATTTGAAGAGGAGGGCACAGGCGATGGTCATCGCGATCGCGAAGATTGTCAGTTCCTTGAGCTTGACGTCCTCCGCGGCGAGACCGGAGACGAATACGACGAGCGGTCCCGATACCAGCATGCCGAGGGCAGGAACCTTGAGCGGGCCGATCTCGAAGCCGCGGATCGTGAGGCCGAACAGGCAGGCAGCGCCGAGCACGAAGAGCACGCCGCGCCAGGACCAGCCGGCGAGCTTCTCGCCCTTGTAGCGCAGCGAGTTGATACTCAGCAGCAGGCCGAGCGCAGCGCAGATCACCGCGAAGGACTTCGGCAGCATGCCCGGCCCGAGCTGGCGCAAGGTGCCGGTGGCTAGATCGCGCGACAGGAACAAGGCGAGCCCGGCGAGGCCGATCATGAACAGTCCCGCCGCGAAATCCTGGGTCGATCGGATACGCAGCCCCTGCGCCGACTCGATCTTGTTCAAACTCATCAATAACCTCCGGCTTGGGTCGCGACGGCGCGCATCGCGGGCTTTCGGGCGTGCACCGGCACAGTGAAGGGCAGGGTGATACGCTCGTCGATGAGCGTGACGCTCTCTCGCAGGATGGCGAGAAAATCGTCGCGCGCGGAAAGCTTCTGCTGCGGCCGCCAGGCGACGCCGACGAGCGCGCCGGGCGGCGGCGGGTCGAGCAGTGCCCCTCGCAAGCGGCGCATGGTGACGCCGGGAAAACTCAGCCGCGAAACCCAGTCCGGGGCCAGCGACATGCCGAGCCCTGCGGCGACCGCCGACATCATGGCCGGCTTTTCGGTTGCCTCGATGATGACGTTGGGAACGGCGCCGACGCTCTCGAAATAGGCCATGACGAGGTCGTAGGCGAAGGGACGGATCCGTTTCGACGGCACCACGAAGGGCTCGCCGACGAGATCCTGCATGGTGAGATCGTCGCGCGCCGCAAGCGGGTGGGCGTCGTTCAGCACGACGATGGGGCGCTCGACCCGCAACACCTCGAAGGCGCAGTCGGTCGGCTTGCGCGGTGGGCGCAGCAGCGCCAGATCGAGCTTGCCGGCCTCCAGCATCTGGACGAGCGGCGCGGTCATCGCCTCGACGAATTTGATCTCGATGCCGGGATGGCGGGCGCGGAAGGTGACCAACGCCTCCGGCACGAAGCTGGAGGAGGCGGCGTCGATCGCCCCGACCCGCAGCACACGGCTTGAGGCCAGAGAAGCCTCCCGGACGGACCGCGAGGCACGCTCCATCCTGACCAGGATGCCTTTGGCTTCCTCGAGCATGATCAGGCCGGCGCGGGTGAGGGCGACCTGACGGGTCGTGCGCGTCAGCAGGCTGACGCCGAGTCCATCCTCCAGCGCGCTGATCTGGCGCGAGAGAGCGGGTGGCGCGAGGCCGAGCCGCTCGGCCGCTCGGCCGAAATGAAGCTCCTCCGCCACCGCGATGAAGCATCGCAGTTGCCGCAGATCCATGGTTGTCGCGTCTCCCCTCTGGCGTATCGCTTTTTGTGATATCGTCCAGTGATTTCTGTTATGCCCCTTTAGCGTCAACCGCTCAATTTGCGACCCTAGAGCAATTCATAATTTATTGGCAACAAAGCTGATTGCCATGCGGGCAACATCCACAGGGCGAACGTCGCCGCCATCGCCGGTCGATGGCGTAATGGATTGATCTTTCGGCGCTTGTCGGCGCTCGGCAGAAGCCGGTCAAGCGGTCGGGGCGCCTGCTCGTCTGGCGCTCCACAAGGTCGCGACCCGGCCGTCGATCAGTGCGAGTCCGACGAAGATCGCGGTCATGCCGGCGAAATGGCGCGGCAGAAGCTCTTCTCCGAGCAGGCCGGATCCGAGCAGGATGGCGCTGACCGGGATCAGGAAGGTCACCAGCATGACGTTGCTCGGCCCGGCGGTGCGCATGATCCGGAAGAAGATGATGTAGGCCAGGGCCGTCGAGATCAGGGCCAGGCCGACCGCCGCGAGGACAGCCTGCTGCGAGGGGACCGGCAACGTCCAGGGCGGATGCAGGAAAAACACGATCGGAACGATCATGATGGTTGAGGCGGACAACTGGCCGGTGGCGGCGACGAGCGGCGGCAAGCCACGGAAGCGCCGGCCGAACAGGCCGGAGAAGGCGTAGGAAACCGCAGCAAGAACGCAGGCGAGCTGCGCCGCGAGATTGGAGCCGAGGCCGCCGAGCGCATCGGGTCCCATCAATATGCCGACGCCGATGAGGCCGGCGAGGACGCCGCCGAGCTTCAACCCCGTCGCCTTCTCATTGCCGAAGCAATGCATCACCAGCACGGCGAAGATCGGCGTCGTGGCGTTCAGGATCGAGGCGAGGCCGCTGGCGATCTGCTGCTGGCCCCAAAGAAAAAGGCTGAACGGGATCAGGTTGTTGAGGACGCCCATGCCGAAAAAAGCGAGCCAGAGGCTGCGTCCCACCGCCATGGATTGCCCGGTGATCCGGACCACCAGCAGCAGCGACAGCGCGGCGAGGCCGACGCGGACCTGAACCACCGCGAAGGGCGGCCATTCCGCCACGGTGAGTTTGTTGAAGAAGAACGAGCCGCCCCACAGGACCGAGAGGACGACGAGCAGGAGCCACTCGGTCGGGCCCATGCGCAGCGCGGGAGCGGAGGTCGGCTGTGTCATGGTGCAATCTGTCTTCGCAGGGTAGGTCAGCCTGCGTCAGTAGGCGGCCGGGCTTTGCCCGACCACCCGATTTCCGCAAGGCAGGCTCAGGCGGCTTCCGCCTCGCGCGCCGCCCACATCGCCTTGAAGGCGGGACGGGCGTGGCAGGCCTCGAGCCAGGCCTTGACGTTCGGGGCGGCGTCGAAGAGCTGCGCCGCCGGTTTGGCGTAGCGGATGATCTCGGCGACGTTGATGTCACTGACGGTGAAGCGCCCGCCCATCACATAGCCACCGCCTTCCGCCAGGGCCTTGTCGAGCACTGCAAAGGGGGCGGGCAGGGCGGCGAGCGCGGCGGCGACGATGGCCGGGTCGCGCTTCTCCGGCGGGTAGGCGGCGAGGTGATAGGTCAGGTTGAGCGCATGCGTCTCGCACTCGGTCGCGGCCCACAGCGCCCACATTGCCGCGAGCCCTTCCTCCTGCACGTTCTTGGGCGCGACCGGCCCGCCATGCTTGCGGGCGAGGTAGAGGTTGATCGCCAGCGATTCGTGCAGGACAAAGCCGTCATCGTCGATCGACGGGATGTGCCCGTTGGGGTTGACCTTAAGGAATTCGGGGCTGCGGGTATGGAGCGGCGCACCGGGCGCGTCTGGATCGGCGAGGCGGTAGGCCTGAATCACCGGAACCTGCTTGAAAGAGATGCCAAGCTCGTTGGCGAGCCAGACATTGCGCGCCGCGCGCGAGCGGTGACAGCCATAAATGGTCAGGGTCATGGGCGGAATTCCGGCGGGCGGGAGGAACTCCGGATCGCAGGTAACCGGAGCGAGCCCGTTCAGGTAGCGGATCGGATCAGGCGATTGTCAAGATCGCTGCGCGCGTGCCGGCGCGGCCCGGGACGCCCTTGCTCACATGGTTCTCAGTTCACAGCGCGGATGGCTGATCGAGATCGAGCGCGCGACCGCCCTTTCGCCGTTGGAGAGCCGCCGGTAGCGATACTCCGTTTCGCCCGGCTGCAGTGGGTACTGGACCTCGATCGAGCAGCGGGGGCCATCGATGGTCAGGTAAATGACCCGCGTGAAGTTGGTATAGGCCGTATAGTTCGCCAGTCTCTTTTCGCTGATCACCTTCCAGAGCTGCCTGGTGCCCGGTCTTCCCAGTGTGCTGGATCGGTTGCCGGAAGATGCGGCGCGCCCGCTGGCCCGGTTTTCCGCGACGCTGACCTGACCAGTCGATTTGATCGCGGCGCTGATCTCGACCTTCGTGTGGCTGAAGCCGCGCGAGGGCGCGATCCGCTCGTGCTGCTCGATGAACTCCACCTTGGCCAGCAGTTCGGACGGGTAGGCGCGGGGGGCTAGCCCGAGGGAAAGGCACAATCCGAAAACCAGTGCCCTCGACACGATGGCCCCCTGACGCTGTCCTGTGATCGCCGTTGCGCTCGTAGCCTTCTACCGCTTCGCTCCCGCCCGAATTGTGATGTCCACCGCCGGCGTTGTCGACGCGGACCTCGTTCAGCCGAGCTGGCGCAAGGTCTCGCGGGCGATGATCAGCCGCTGGATCTCCGAAGTGCCCTCGTAGATCCGGGTGATCCGGGCGTCGCGGGCATAGCGCTCGACCGGGAAGTCGCGGCAATAGCCGGCGCCGCCATGGATCTGGATCGCGGCATCGGTGCAGCGATGCGCCGCCTCCGAGGCGAAGAGCTTGGCCATCGAGGCTTCCCGGGCGAAGGGCTCGCCGCGGTCCTTCTTCGCGGCGGCATCGAGGATCAGCAGGCGCGAGGCGTGGAGGTCGAGCTCGCGATCGGCGATGAGCCACTGCAGCCCCTGGAATTCGGTCAGCGCCTGGCCGAACTGCTTGCGCTCGCGAGCATAGGATTTGGCAGCGTCCATCGCCGCGCGGGCGATGCCGAGCGAAACCGAGGCGACGCCGATGCGCCCACCGGCGAGTTCGCCGACCGCGACGCGGAAACCGTCATTCTCCTTGCCCATCAGCGCGCTGGCGGGGATGCGCGCGCCCTCAAAGCGGATCGTGTTGGTGGCCGAACCGGTCTGCCCCATCTTCTTCTCGGCCTTGCCGACGCTGACGCCCGGCGTGGCGGCGGGAACGAGGAAGACCGAGATGCCCTTGCCCTTCGGTGCATCCGGGTTGGTCACGCCCCAGACCACGAAGAGGCCGGCATACTCCCCGGATGTGATGAAGATCTTCTCGCCGTCGAGGACATAGGCGTCGCCGTCGCGGCGAGCGCGCAGCTTCATGCCGCCGGGGTCGGAGCCGGCGCCCGCCTCGGTCAGGCAGAAGGCGCCGGCCGGGTAGGTTCCGTCGGCGAGCTTGGGCAGATGCTCGGCCTGCTGCTGCGAGCTGCCGACCGCCTGGATCACCTCGCCGACCATGTTGGTCACCGAGGTCGTCACCGCCGTCGAGGCGCAGGCCGCGGCCAGTTCCTCCAGCGCCAGGGCGAAGGCGACAGTACCCGCTTCCGAGCCACCGAAGCCGGCCTGGATGTTGAGGGCCATGAAGCCGTTCTCCGCGAGCAGCTTCAGGTTGGCGAGGAATTCGGCCCGGCCTTCGCCGCGGTCGAGCGTCTCGGCGAGCGGAGCCAGCCGGTCGGTGGCGAGCTTGCGGGCGCTGTCGCGGATCAGCTCTTCCTCTTCGGTGAAGGCAAATTGCATGCGGTTGCGCTCGCTGGACTGGACGGATGACGGGGAGCTTAGAGCGCGCCGTCGTTGGCGCCAACGCGAAGCTTTGCCCGGCGGGTTTTGCGCTGGCGGGCGCTCGCCCGAACCCTGAAGTTTCGACTTGACGGCGCGGATCGCGAGGCGCATGTGCCGCGCTGTTCGCCGGCTCGCGCCTTCCGCTCGTCCGGCGACCTCACAGGAACCTTTGAACCCCATGCCAAGCGACAGTCCCAGTCGACAGTCCTTGCCGTCGCCGGCCCGCCCGGGCGCCTGAACCCTAACCGGCAGGCTCGCCCGCGTTTGGCCGATCGACGGCCGAACGAAAGGAAGCGGGCCATGAACGCCGCTGTTACCGAAATCCTGCCCACCGTCGGCTTCGCCGCGTCGGCTCTCGCCGTCACGCTGAGCCGCGCCCATGTCGCCGACATCGTCGAAGCGCTGAACGAGCATCCGCCGGCCTATGCCGCCGATGTCCTGCTCGATCTGCCGAAGGCGCGCGCGGTCGACGTGCTCGACCAGCCAGAATTGCGCGAGCCGGGTGCGATCCTGAAGGCGCTGCCGCTCGAGCGCGCGGTCGCCTTCATCCAGGCGATGTCGTCGGACCGCGTCGCCGACCTGTTCCGCAACGATCTCTCCGAGCCCGAGCGGCATCGCTATGTCGCGAAGCTCGACCACGAGACCAAGGCCGCTCTCGCCTCGCTGCTCGCCTATCCCGAGCACAGCGCCGGCGCGATCATGACCACCGAGTTCGTCAGCGTGCCGGCCGACTGGACGGTGGCACGCACGCTCGACCATGTCCGCACCGTCGAGCGCACCCGCGAGACCGTCTATGCGATCTATGTGCTCGATCCCGTCACCGGCGGGCTGCAGCAGGCGGTCGCCCTGCGCCGCCTGATCTCGGCCGAGCCGGGGGCGCTGGTCGGTTCCGCCGCCGGGCGGCGCGAGCCGGTCAGCGTCTCGCCGCTGACAGATCGCGAGGAGGTGGCGCGGCTGATCGCCAAGTACAACCTGCTCGCCGTGCCGGTGGTCGACGATAACAGCCGCGTCCTCGGCATCGTCACGGTCGACGACGTCATCGACGCGATGATCGCCGAGACCACCGAGGACGTGCACAAGCTCGGCGGCATGGAAGCGCTCGGCGTGCCCTACCGCGAGATCGGCTTCTTCAGCATGATCCAGAAGCGCGCCGGCTGGCTCAGCGTGCTCCTGCTCGGCGAGATGCTGACGGCCTCGGTGCTGCAGCACTATGAGGGCGCGCTCGAGAAGGCGATCGTGCTGACCCTGTTCATCCCGTTGATCATGAGCTCGGGCGGCAATTCCGGCTCGCAGGCGACTTCGTTGATCATCCGGGCGCTGGCTCTGCGCGAGCTCGTGCCGGGCGACTGGTGGCGCGTTGCACTCCGGGAGCTGCCGACCGGGATCACGCTCGGCGCCATCCTCGGGGCGATCGGCGTCGTCCGCGTCGTGGTCTGGCAGAAGCTCGGCTTCTACGATTATGGCGAGCACTGGCTGCTGGTTGCGGCGACGGTCGGCGCGGCCTTGCTCGGCATCGTCACCTTCGGCTCGCTGACCGGCTCGATGCTGCCCTTCATCATGACGCGGCTCGGTTTCGATCCCGCCAGCGCCTCGGCGCCCTTCGTCGCGACCCTGGTCGATGTCTCCGGGCTGGCGATCTATTTCAGCATCGCCTCGCTGATCCTGACCGGGACGCTGCTTTAGCGGAACGAGCCGCGCCCGCCTTGCACCGCGGGCGCGGTTCTTGCTTGAAGGCCTGCATGGACATCCTGACCGAGCGGCTCTCGCTGCGCCCCACCAAAGCCTCCGACGTGCCGGCGCTCTTCAGCTTTCTCGGCGACGCGCAGGCGATGCGGCACACCGCTTATTTCGCGACATTGCGCGCCTGCCGCCGCCACGTCGCCGGGCATGAGTGGCAGCGTCGCCGGCTCGGCTGCGCGCCCTGGACGGTCCGAAACCGGAGCGACGGGGCGATCATTGGTTGGGGAGGGCTGTTCGAGGACCCGTTCGATCCGGGCTGGGGTGTCGAGCTCGGCTACTGGTTCGCGCCCTCGACCTGGGGCACGGGTTATGCGAGCGAACTCGCGGTGGCGAGCGTCGCCGAGGCGCGCGACCGGTTGCGGCTGCCGGAGCTGCGGGCCTTCGCCCGCCCGGACAATGTCGGCTCGTGCCGGGTTCTCGAGAAGGCCGGTTTCGCGATCGAGCGCTACGTGCCCGAACTGGAACGCAATCTCTACCGGCACGCGCTTGAGCGCTGATTTCAGCCGGCCAGCACCCGCTGCGGCGGGAAGGTCACCTCGACCAGCGTGCCTTCCTTCTTGACGCTGGTGATCGTCAGCGCGGCGCGGTTGGCCTCGACCAGCGCCTTGGTCAGCGGCAGGCCGAGGCCCGTGCCGCCGGCCTTGCGCGTCGTCGGCACCCGGCGGAAAGGTTCGAGCGCCAGCGCGATCTCGTCGTCATCCATGCCGATGCCGGTATCGCGCACCCGCAGGATCGCCTCGCCCTGGTCGCCGAGTGCGGTCGAGACGATGACCTGACCGCCGGCATCGGTGAACTTCACCGCATTGGAGAGCAGGTTGAGCACGATCTGGCGCAGCGAGCGCTCGTCGGCGACCACCGGCGGCAGCTTCGGCGCCAGCCCCGAGCGCAGCACGACGCGCCCGCGCTGCGCCTCCGGCTGCAGCAGGTTCACCGCCGACAAGGCGATCTCGTTGAGGTTCACGCCGACGAAGTCGAGGTCGAGCTTGCCGGCCTCGATCTTGGCGAGGTCGAGCAGGTCGTTGACCAGGCTGATGACATAGCCGCCCGACTGGTGGATGTCGCGCAGGTATTCCTTGTAGCGCTCGTTCTCGATCGGCCCGAAGCGCTCCTCGGCCATCACCTCTGCGAAGCCGATGATCGCGTTGAGCGGCGTGCGGATTTCGTGGCTGATCTTGGCGAGCACGTCCGATTTCTGGGCGCTGGCCTTTTCGGCCGCCTTGCGCGCTTCGACCAGCTCGCCCTCGGTCTTTTTCCAGGCGGTGATGTCGCGCAGCACCGCGCAGAACTTGCTGTCCGGCCCCTCTGCGATCCGCCCCATCGTCATGAACAGCGGGATGCGTCCGCCCTGGCGGACCCGCCCGACGACTTCGCGTCCGTCGTTCATCAGCGAGGCGACGCCACCGCCGATCAGGCCATCGAGATAGTCGAGCGCCGGCGAATGGCTTTCCGGCGCGAAGAGCAGGGTGAAGAGCTCGCCCGCGACCTCGCGCTGGTCGTAGCCGAACAGCGCCTCGGCGCTCTTGTTGAGCGAAAGGATGCGGCCGCGGCCGTCGACGGTGGCGACGCCGTCGGTGGCCGTGTCGAGGACGGCGCTCAGCTCGGCGACGCGCGATTCGTTGGCGGAGCCTTCGAGCTTTAGCGACGCGACGCGCGCAGCGACCTCTTCCTCCTCGGCCTCGAATTCGGCGGCGAGCTCGTGCTGCTCCGCTTCCTCCTCTGTCAGCAGCTTGAGGTCACCCCCCGGCACGCTGTTGCGGAAGGCCATCAGGGTCGCAGGTTCGCCCTGCCAGCCGATGCTGGACAGCCTGCCATCGACGCTGACCAGCCCGCCCTTGCGGTCGACCAGGATCATCGCGCCGCCGGCGCTGCGGGCGGCGCCCTTGATCAGCCGGCTTACGCCGCCAGCCGCTGTCAGGTCGTCGAGATCTGCATAATCGAGCAGGTCGAGCAGGGTGCGATTGGCGTAGAGCGCGGTCTCGTCGCGATTGACCAGCACCGCGATCGGCAAACGGTCGAGGATCTCGGCATGGGCGTTGGCGATGCGTGGCCGGCCTTCGACCACGGTGGCGGCTGGTTGTGCGTCGGTCGGGGAGGCGACCTGCGCCTCCGCCTTGCTCTCGTCGCCTACTTTCAATGGCGCCGCGGCGGGCAGGCGCAACCCGGTCTCCACGTCGTCGTCGCCGGCGATTCTCGCTCCGAGCGCCTTGGCGATCTCGCGGAACGCGCTGCGCTCGGCCGAGGACAGCAGCGTCTTCGACGGTTCGAGCACGGGGCGCACGCCGGCAAGCTGCCCGTTGCGCAGCGGCACGACATTGCCGGGGGAGGGCGGCGTGTCGGCTGCATCGGTCTTGGCGGCCGCAGCCTCGGAGGTTGCGGGTTCGGAAATCTCTTCGTTCCCAGTGGCGGCCGGTGGCTGGGCGTCCTGCTGGGCTTCGTCGATCAGCGGCTCTTCGTCGGCTTCGCCCGACGTCTCGTTTGCGGTCGAGGCCTCGGTTCCAGCTCCGGCATCCTGCTCGGGTTCGCTGGCCTCGGATGCCTCGTTCACGGACGCCGCGACGGGCTCGGTCACTTCGGCGACGTCTGCGGCGTCTTCGTCGGCATCCGCGATCGCCTGTTCGGTGGTCGGGGGCGCGAGATCGGCATCAGATGCCGACTGATGCGCCTCGTCTTCACCGGTGGAAGCGGCGTTCACAGGGTTAGCTCCGGCGATCGGTGTCGCCGGTTCGACGATGGCTTCAGACTCGGGGTCAGACTCGGGGAAGGGCTCGTTCTCGCTTTGCCGGACGAGGCCGAAACCGCGGAAACCGGCCGGCGCCCGCTCCTTGTCGAACAGCGGAAAACCGGAAAGCTCGACGCGCGCGCCTTCGCCCGGCGCGACGCGCCACATCACGGCGCGGCCGCTCCAGGTGCTCGACGTCACAAGACGTTCGGCAAGGTCGCCGTCGAGGTCGAGGATCTCGCGGCCGAGCAACTGGCTCCAGGTGCGACCGGGCAGGGCGGCCGCCGCTTCCACGCCGGCGAGCTCGCCGAACTCCGGCGAGGCGCTGGTGAAGCGGCCCTCGGCATCGCTTGCCCACAGAAATCGGAGATTGGCCCGGCGCCCTGGCGCGGCAGGCGCCGGCGCTTCGGCGGCGGCGCTCTCGGTCGAGATCTCCGCCTGTGCCGACGCTGGAACCATGTTCGCTGTCGGAGGGGCTTCCGCGGGGATGCTGACGCCGATTCGGCGCAATTCCGCGCCGGTGATGCCGAGTGCCAGCGCTCGGCCCGCCGGGCTTTCGATCAGCTTGCAGGCGCAGGTGACCAGCCCGGAGAGGCCCGTGCCGAGGCGCAAACGCTCAAGCCGAACCGTGTCGGCGGTGGCGAGGCCGCTGCCGAGCAGGCGCAGCCGCTCTTGCACCGCAGCCGGCAAACTGGCAGGTCCACGTGAGAGCAGCGCCCTGCCTGCCGGATTGGCGTGCAAAAGCTTCTGGCCGTCGAGCGACCAGACCAGCAATGCCCCTTCGGCCGCAAACGGCGCCAAAGCACCGTCAAGCGCCAATGCGCTGCCCAGGGTTGTCCAATCCTGTTCGGATCCGCTCATTCCGTCCCGTTCTTCCGGCGACTCTGCAATCCGGCGTGATTATGCCTAACAAAACTTTAATAGCGACCAAATCCTTGTGAAGCCATGCGGGAACAGGCGCTCTCCCCTGACGTTTCCAAACAGCGTTAATGTGGCTGGGAGGGCAGGCGCGCAGCGCGTTGTCATCGCATCGCAATAATGATATTGCAGTGCACAATAAAGCCTGGCGGAACACGCGGCAGGCCTCCGGTCACAACCATCAGGAGGATCGATCATGGACGGCAAGACCCCTTACGAGGTTCCTACCGAGATGCGCGAATTCGCCGAGAAGAGCGTCGATCAGGCGCGCAAGGCTTTCGACGGTTTCATCGGTGCCGCTCACAAGGCTGTCGACAGCGCTCATGGCTCGGCCGAGTCGGCCCGCGTCAGTGCGCAGGACGCGACCCGCAAGGCGATCGGCTATGCCGAGGCCAATGTCGCGGCCGCCTTCGATCTCGCCCAGAAGCTGGTGCGTTCGCGCGACGTCAACGAGGTGCTGCAGCACCAGTCCGAGTTCCTGAAGTCGCAGATGGCTTCGTTCCAGACGCAGCTCAAGGAGCTGGGCTCGGCGGTTCAGGAGGCCGCTGCCAAGACGGCCGAGACCGCGGCCAAGGCGACCAAGACCAAGTAAGCAGGTCAGTTGACGCCGGCCTGCTGCCAGGGCGGAGCGGACTTTCAAGATTCGTGGCCGGTATCGAGCCGGCCACGCGCTTGCAGGAGCGCCCGGCCCGAAACACGAAGGAGAACGGTGATGGCGAAACAGACTACGCCCGGCAAAGCTCCGATCAGCCTTGCTCCGGTCAAGGCGATGAGCGAATCGCAGCCCACCCCGAGCGCCGTGGTGGCGCCGGTTGTCCCATCGGCCCTCGCGCCGGCCGCTTCGGCTCCCGCCAAGGTCGAGCCGACCCCTGTCGTTCCCAAGCTTGCTGAGAAGCCCGCCGAGAAGCCTGCGGTAGCGGCTGCTCCGGCCAAGCCGGCTCCTGCCGCGCCTGCAAATCCTGCGGTAGCGAAGCCTGCCTACGTCACGCCGGCCGCCGTGGTTGCAAAGCCGGTCGCCGCCAATCCCGTCGCCGCCGCTGTCGCCGAAGTCGTTGCCGCAAAGACGGCGCCGCTGAAGCCGCCTGCGCCGGCTGCCGTTCCGGCCGCGAAGGTCGCGGACGAAGGCGCGGCCAAGGCCACGGCCAAGACCACCGCCGAGCCGGCTGGCAAGACCGTCGCGAAGGCGCCGCGGGCCAAGGCCCCGCCTGCCCGAAAGATCGCAGCGAGCAGTGTTGCCAAGGTCGCGGCGCCACACGCCAAGGTCGAGGCGCCGAAGTCGGCCAAGGCCGCGTCTGCCAAATCCACTGCCGCGACCAAGGCTCAGCCTGCCAAGTCCGCGGCTGCCAAGGCGGCAGCGCCCGTTGCCGTCGCGGCGAAGGCGGTCGAGCTGGGAGTTGCTATCCGCCCGGCCGCGACGACGAAGCCGTTCATCGCCGCGATTGAAGCGGTCAGCGAGCCGGTTTCGCCCTGGCTGAGCCAGACGCTGGCGCTGACCCGTGCCTTCGGCGCGATCCAGGCCAAGGTGCTCGATCATGCCTGCGCCGAGCTGAAGGCGACACTGGGCGAGATCGAGACTCTGGCCCGCACCCAGAGCGCGGCCGATGCTGTCGCGCTGCAGGCGAAGGCGTTCCGCCGCGGCTACGAATCGCTGTCGAGCCATATCAGCGACCTCGCCGCGACCGCCCGCAAGGAGCTGCCGCGCCCCTGATCGGCAGGCCGGTGCGAGTTCTGTGCACCGGCCGCAATTTCTCCGTTGCATTCGGCGCAGCGCGGCACTAGGTTCCGCGCCGTCGCTGGATCGGCAACGAACCGGCGCCCGCCGGCCATGCCGGCAGGGATATGCATCGCGGATTTCGCGAAGCTGTGCAGCCATAGCTCAGTTGGTTAGAGCGCTAGATTGTGGATCTAGAGGTCCCCCGTTCAAGCCGGGGTGGCTGTACCATTCCCTCCACCAGACCCGACATCGTTCGATTGCAGCGCGCCGCTCCGGCGGCCTAGTCTGTCGCGCAGGCCCGTGCCGCGCCAACCCGCTCCCGGCGGGCAGACGCTGCACATCGAATCCGTCAGGACCTGCGCCATGCCGATGAAGATCGACCGCCTCAACCCCGCCTCGCTCGCGCCGCCGGGGCGCTATTGCCATGTCGCGGTCGTCAGCGCCGGCAGGCAGGTCCACATCTCCGGCCAGATCGCGCTCGACGCGATGGGCCAGGTGGTCGGCGAGGGCGATCTTGCCGCCCAGGCCGAGCAGGTCTTCGCCAATCTCGCCGCGGGGCTCGCCGCCGCCGGCGCCGACTTCTCGAAGGTCTTCAAGACGGTGAGCTATGTCGTCGACCTGACGCCGGAGAAGGCGGCGGCGATCCACAGGGTGCGGGTGAAGTATCTCGGCGAGGGGCCTTATCCCGCCAGCACCATGGTCGGCGTCACCGCACTGGTCGATCCGCGCCTGCTGGTCGAGATCGAGCTGATCGCGGCGCTCGACTGAGCCTGGAACGCCTGCGGGCTTGAAGCCGGAACCGGCGCTCGCCATATCGTGAGCACGCAGTGGGGTTCGCCCGCTGCCGGCAGGGTGCTGCGCCAGCGGGCCCTGCGATCTTGAAGAGGCGCCTTTCAAAGGGCTTCGCAATGACGCGTCCGCCTAGCCTGTCGCATCCTTTCCTGCTCGGCTTCGATGATATCGAGCGGGCGCTCGACCGGGTCGCCAAAGGCGCCGGGGAAGGCTACCCGCCCTACAACATCGAGCGCATGCCGCGCACGGATAACGAGCCCGACAAGCTTCGGATCACGCTCGCGGTGGCGGGATTCTCGCGCGAACAGCTCGAGATCACCCTGGAAGAGAACCAGCTCACCATCCGCGGTCGCCAGATCGACGACAAGACGCGCCAGTTCCTGCATCGCGGTATCGCCGCGCGGCAGTTCCAGCGGTCCTTCCTGCTCGCCGATGGCATGCAGGTCCTAGGCGCCGATCTTTCGAACGGGTTGCTGGCGATTGATCTCGCCCGTCCGGAACCGGAACGGCTCGTCCGGCGTATCGATATCATGAGCCGCGACTGAAGGAGGTCGGTTCGGGGAAAGGCATGCGGTTTGCCTTCCGTTCATGATCATGAGTCCACAATCAAACCGCCTCGCACTGCTCTGAAGGAGGGCGCGATGACTGAGACCAGAAACACCCCCCTGACCACGGCGGAATTCGCCGCGCTCGGCGCCGGACAGGTCGCCTATCTCAAGCCGATGACCTCGGACGAGCTGGCGCGGATCTTCCCGCAGGCGCCGCATATCGAACCGGGTCTGCAGCTCTTCGCGCTGCTCTCGGCCGATGGCGCGCCGATCCTGGTGACCGATTCGCGCGAAGCCGCGACGGCCAATGCCTGGGAACACGACCTGAAGATGGTCAGCCTGCACTAGGCGCCCGCGCCGCTCGGCCTTTCCGGCCGGGCGGGAAGGGCGCCGGGCAGGGCCTCAGTCGGCTGCGGGAGCGATTCCCTCGACGGCCGCGATGAGGCGCTCGATGTCTTCCGGCGTCGACAGGCGGTGGTCGCCGTCCTTGATCAGGGTCAGCACCACCGGATCGTGCGGCAGATGCTCGACCAGCTTGAGCGCCTGGCCATAGGGCACGTCGGGATCCTTCATTCCCTGCAGGATGTGGACGGGGCAGCCGGTCTCGATCGGCTGTCCGAACATGAGATGCTTGCGCCCGTCCTCGATCAGCGCCCGCGTGATCGGGGTTGGCTCGGGCGAGTATTCCGAGGGACGAAGCCAGACGCCGTCTTCGAGGATGGTCCGGCGAATCGCCTCGGGCATCTGCGCCCACATCAGCTCCTCGGAGAAATCGACCGCCGGTGCGATCAGCACCAGCCCGGCCGGCGTCCGCGCAGCGCCCTGCTTGCGCAGCCGGCGCGCGACGAGCAGGGCGAGCCAGCCGCCCATCGACGAACCG
The DNA here is from genome assembly GCF_032464875.1 of Allobosea rubneri. Taxonomy (NCBI): domain Bacteria; kingdom Pseudomonadati; phylum Pseudomonadota; class Alphaproteobacteria; order Hyphomicrobiales; family Alloboseaceae; genus Allobosea; species Allobosea rubneri. Next base: position 39,879 of record NZ_JAWDID010000016.1, on the reverse strand, counting down.
ACGAGCACAGCCGGTCCCTCGACCTTCGCTTCCAGCACGGCGAGCGCGTCGTCCAGCCAGTCGGACAAGGTCCACCGAGCGAAGTCGCCGCCTGATTCGCCGTGGCCGGCATAGTCGAAGCGGACGAAGCGCCGGCCCTTGGCCCGAGCCCAGGCCGCCAGCGCCTCGGCCTTGGTCGCCCGCATGTCGGAACGGAAGCCGCCGAGCCAGACCACGGCGGGGCCGTTGCCGGGCTCGTCCAGCACGGCGATCTCGCGGCGCTGCTCACCCTCGCCGACGCTCAGAAATTGCGGTTGAGGCATATTCACCCTATTTCTCCTGTGACGAACCGCGGGAATCTGCACCGGGCCGCTGTGCTTCGCGCAAGCGCTATGCCCATCATGGCGCAGATAGCAAACCCGCCGTCTGCAAGAAGGCCCTTTCGAACGGTGACCACCACCCTGCGCTCCGGAGCGCCACTCTCGCTGCCATCGACCGAGACCCACCCGCTGAGTGGGCGCACAGTGCTGCAGATCATCCCCGATCTGGAGGCTGGCGGTGCCGAGCGCACTGCCGTGGATATCGCGGAGGGGCTGACCGAGGCCGGCGCCCGCGCACTGGTTGCGACCGAGGGTGGCCGGCTCGTCGCCGAGTTGCAGGCCAAGGGCGGCATCTGGCTGCCGTTCCCGGCGGCGTCCAAGAACCCGCTCGCCATGGCGATGAACGTACGCAAGCTGGCGCGACTCTGCCGGCAGGAGCACGTCGATCTCGTCCATGCTCGCTCGCGCGCGCCGGCCTGGGTCGCGCTGGCGGCGACGCGCGCGCTGAAGCTGCCCTTCGTCACCACCTATCACGGCTCCTACAACAGCCGCTCTGTGGTGAAGAACCACTATAATTCGGTGATGGCGCGCGGCGACGTCGTCATCGCCAACTCCGCCTACACCGCCGATCTCATCCTGGCGCGGCACAGCTTTGCCCGCGACCGAATCCGCATCGTCAACCGCGGCACCGATTTCTCGGCCTTCGCGCCGGCGGCCGTCGGGCCCGAGCGGGTCAGCGCCTTGCGCCGCGCCTGGGGCGTCGAGCCGCATCAGCGCATCGTGCTGCTGCCCGGCCGGCTGACCGGCTGGAAGGGCCAGAAGGTCCTGATCGAGGCTGCGCGCCTGATGCGCGATGCGGGTGACGAGGACACTGCCTTCATCCTCGCCGGCGACCCGCAAGGGCGCGACGGCTATGTCCGCGAGCTCGACGAGCAGATCGCCAAGGCCGGGCTGGAAAGGCGCGTGCGCCGGGTCGGGCATTGCAGCGATATGCCTGCTGCGATGCTCGCAGCGGCGATCGTCGCCGTGCCTTCGACCGAGCCGGAAGCCTTCGGACGCGTCGCCGTCGAGGCGCAGGCCATGGGCGTGCCTGTGGTCGTCTCCGATCTCGGAGCCGTGCCGGAGACGGTGCTGGCGCCGCCGCAGGTCGCCCCTTCCGAGCGTACCGGCTGGCGCATCCCGCCGGGCGACGCTCCTGCACTGGCGGCGGCGCTGCAGGAAGCGCTCGCCTTGCGTCCTTCCGCCAGGGACGCGCTGGCGCGGCGGGCGCGCCTGCATGTCGAACGGCATTTCTCGCTGGCCGCGATGGTCAACGACACGCTGGATGTCTACTGCGCCCTGCTCGGGCGTTGAACTGGTGGACGGATGAGCAGGGTTCGCGGGCAAACGGCGCCCCGCGAGCCCGCAATCTTCCGTTTTCGCCCGTCATTTGACTTTGCCGTCCATTGACAACGCTACGCGTTGTGCAATGTGTCTCACCAACGGCGCGTAGCGCGCCAATCACAGGAGAATACAGCCATTCGTCGTCCTTTCCGTGCCGCACCCACCCCGACCAAGGACGGGCCCCGCTCGAACCGCGACATCCGCGGCGTTCGCGATGTTCAGCTCATCGACGATTTGGGCGTCAACCGCGGCGTCGTCTCGTTCTTCGAAGCGCTGAAGATCGCCGAGGACGCCGGTCTCGATCTGGTCGAGATCGCCCCGAACTCCGAGCCGCCCGTCTGCAAGATTCTCGATTATGGCCGCTTCCGCTTCCTCGAGCAGAAGAAGGCTTCGGAGGCGCGCAAGAAGCAGCGCACCATCGAGATCAAGGAAATCAAGCTGCGCCCCGGCATCGACAAGCACGACTACGACGTCAAGATGAAGGCCATGCACGGCTTCTTCGAGGAAGGCGACAAGGTCAAGGTGACCCTGCGCTTCCGCGGCCGCGAGATGGCTCACCAGGATCTCGGCGTGAAGGTGCTCGAGCGCGTCAAGGCCGATCTGGTCGATATCGCCAAGGTCGAGAGCGACTGGCAGCTCGAAGGCCGCCAGATGGTGATGGTGCTGGCGCCGAAATAGGCTGCCGCTCCGTCATGCGAATCCAGACAGGCCCGGCCCGCGTGCCGGGCCTTGTCATGTCTGGTGTCGCGATGCTTCGCTCCGGGTTCCCGAGCCAGCGCGAGGCCTTCCCCCATGACGACACCGACCGTGACCGAGCAGCGCCGCGATCTTGCCGCCGCCTTGCGCCTCGCCGCCAGATTCGAGCTCAACGAGGGCATCTGCAATCATTTCTCGGTGGCGCTTCCCGACGGTCCCGATGGTCGCCCGCGCTATCTGATCAACCCCTATGGCGTGCACTGGTCGGAGATGCGCCCGTCCGACCTGCTGCTGATCGATGAGCACGGTCAGGTGCTGGAAGGGGAGGGCGAGGTCGAGGCGACCGCCCGCAACATCCATATCGCCGCCCACAAGGCCAACCCGCGCCATGTCGCCGTGCTGCATGTCCACATGCCCTATGCCACGGCGCTGACCATGGTCGAGGGCGGCCGGCTGGAGATGGCACACCAGACCGCCTGCCGCTTCCATGGCCGCACCCTCTACCAGGACCATTTCGGCGGGCTCGCGCTCGATGAGGGCGAAGGCGAGGCGATCGTCGCGGCCAATCGCGAGCAGGGCCATGCCGATATCACCTTCCTCGCCCATCACGGTGTCACCATCGGCGGGCCGTCGGTGGCGGTCGCCTTCGACGACCTCTATTTCCTCGAGCGTGCCTGCCGCCAGCAGGTGCTGGCGATGTCGACCGGCCGGCCCCTCAAGCTGATCCCGAGTGACGAGATCGAGGCGACGGCGCGCGAATGGCGCCAGGTCCTCGTCTACCAGGCGACGAAGCAATTCGAGGCGCTGCGCCGGATGGAAGGGCTCTGAGCGGCGCTCAGGCCAGCAGCCGCCTCAGTTTCCTGACTGCGCTGTCCGGTGTGGTCAGAACCTGCTTGCCCGTCGCTGCGGCCACGGCCGGCGCCGCTCGCGCCAGGCTGAACTGGGCGAGGGCGATCAGGTCGCAGCCGGCGAGATCGCCGGCCGCCTCTGCCGCCAGCCGGTCATGTGTATCGCCGTCGCCGCGGTCGAGCGCTGCGAGCGCGCCCTCCGCCAGCTTCGGCGCGACGGTCAGCGCAGCCGGAAACTCCGGCGGCATCGACCGAAGCGTCGGCGCGAAGCTGGCGAGGAGGCCGACCCGGCCGCCAAGCCCTTCTGCCTCCTCGATCATCGCCTCGTTCGGCTTCAGCACGGGCATCGGCGCGAATTCGCGCTGCACCGCCTCGATGCACGGGCCGAAGGCCGAGCAGGTGAAGAGGATTCCGTCGGCCCCGGTCCCTCGCGCATAGCGCGCGAGGCCTAGGAACCGCCCGGTCAACGTCTCGGTGATCTTGCCGTCGCGGGCGAGGTCGGCCGATAGGCTGTCATCGAGCAGGTTCATCAGCCTGGCTTCGGGCCACAGACGCGCAAACGCCGCCTCGATCGGAGGCGGCGAATGGCGCAGTGCATGGATCAGCGCGATCCTCATCAGGCGGTCCTTATGCCAACGGCCAATGACGCTGACGCGTCAGGTCGTTGCTCCAATCTGGATGTCTCAAATGCAGCCAAGGGCTCGAGACATCCAGATGCGGAATCCGGGGAGCCATTTGCAATGGCTCTCGGGATTATCGGATCGGGTGCGGGTATTGCAGCCCGCCCTTCGAAGCGAGGTCGTTCAGCCCGCGCTTCAGCTGAAGCTTCGAGCCCATGCCGACATTGCGCTCGAAGCTCTCGCCGTAATTACCGACATGCTTGATGATCCGGTAGGCCCAGTCATTGCTGAGGCCGAGCCCCTCGCCGAACTTGCCCTCGACGCCCAGCAGGCGCTTGATCTCGGGATTGGTCGATTTCAGCATCTCGTCGACATTGGCCTTGGTCACGCCGAGCTCTTCGGCGTTGAGCATGGCGTAGTGCGTCCACTTCACAAGATTGAACCAGCTCTCGTCGCCGCGTTTCACCGCCGGGCCGAGCGGCTCGCGCGAGATCAGGGTCGGCAGGATCATGAAATCGTCGGGCTTGGCGAATTTCAGCCGTTCCGCGGCAAGGCCGGAGGAATCGGTGGTGAAGGCGTCGCAGCGTCCGGCCTCCAGCGCCTTGACCCCTTCCTCGTTGGTGGCGAAGCCGATGATCTCGTATTTCAGGTTGTTGGCGCGGAAGAAGTCGGCGAGGTTGAGTTCGGTCGTCGTGCCTTGTGTCACGCAGATCGAGGCGCCGCTCAGCCCCTTCGCCTCGCTGACCCCGAGCGATTTGCGCACCATGAAGCCCTGGCCGTCGAAATAGTTGATGATCGGCCAGGACATGCCGGCCGAGGTGTCGCGCGACATGGTGTAGGTGGCGTTGCGGGCGAGCATGTCGACTTCGCCTGACTGCACCACGACGAAGCGCATCTGCGGCGTCGTCGGGATGAACTTGATCTTGTTGGGGTCGTTGAAGATCGCCGACGAGACGGCGCGGCAAAGATCGATGTCGAGCCCGGCCCAGCGACCGTCCGGCCCCTGCAGCCCGAAGCCGGGCAGGGCGATGTGGTTGCCGCAGATCAGCTCGCCGCGCGCCTTGACGCGGTCGAGCGTTCCCGATTGCGCCGAGGCCGGCGTGGACAGCCCAATCGCCGCGAGGCCGATCGCGGCGAGACTCGCCTGTTTCAGTCGTTTCACGGTCAGTTGTTTCATGGCAGTTCCCCTTGGTTGAGGCAGGCTCTTTGGCGGCCCGCCTGGTGGTCTTCTCAGATCGGCTGCACGGTCCCCAGAGCCGCATCGACCGCATCGCCCAGGCGCTCGACGATGGTGTCGACGGTGGCGGCGTCGATGATGAAGGGCGGCGCGAGCAGGACATGGTCGCCCGCCGTGCCGTCGGCGGTGCCGCCCATCGGATAGATCATCAGGCCGCGCTCCATGGCCGCTTCCTTGATCCGGGCATTCAGCTTGAGCACGGGGTCGAACGGCGTCTTGCTCGCGCGGTCGGCGACGATCTCGACGCCCCAGAAATGGCCGCGCCCGCGGATGTCGCCGACATGGTGGTGGTTGCCGAAGCGCTCGCGCAGGCGTTGTTCCAGCCTGGCGCCCTGGCGCCGGACATTGGCGAGGAGGTCGTCGCGCTCGATCACCTTCTGCACGGCGAGCGCGGTCGCGCAGGCGAGCGGGTGGCCGACATAGGTCTGGCTGTGCGGGAAGAGGCCCGAGCCCCGCCGGACCGCTTCCGCGATCCGCTTCGAGACCAGCATGGCGCCGATCGGCGCATAGCCGCCGCCCAGCCCTTTGGCGATCGCCATCAGGTCCGGCGCCACGCCCTCCTGCTCGCAGGCATGCAGCGTGCCGGTACGGCCCATGCCGCACATCACCTCATCGAGGATCAGGAGAAGGCCATAGCGGTCGCAGATTTCCCGAACACGCTTGAAGTAGCCCGGCGCCGCGGTGGCCGCGCCCAGCGTCGCGCCGACGACCGTCTCGGCGACGAAGGCGCAGACCGTCTCGGGCCCGAGCTCCAGGATCTTCGCTTCGAGCTCGTCGGCGACGCGCAGCCCGTATTGCTCGGCCGTTTCGTCGGGGCGTCGACCGCGATAGTCGAAGCAGGGCGAGATGTGGTGACCGGTCATCAGCATCTCGGCGAAGGCGGCGCGGTCCTTCATCCGGCCGCCGACCGCGAGCGCGCCCAGCGTGATGCCGTGATAGCTCTGCCGCCGCGAGATGAAGTTGACGCGCTTCAGCTCGCCCGTCTCGACGAAGTAGTGCCGCGCCATCTTCAGGCAGGCCTCGATCGCTTCCGAGCCCGAGCTGCAGAAATAGACCGAGTCCATGCCGGCGGGCGCGCGCGCGATCAGGTGGTCGGCGAGTTCCTCGGCGACGTCGCTGGTGAAGAAGCTGGTATGGGCATAGGCGAGCTTGTCGATCTGCGCATGCATCGCGGCGAGCACGTCGGGATGGCCATGGCCGATGCAGGAGACCGCCGCGCCGCCCGAGGCGTCGATGTGGTCGCGGCCGTCGCGGTCGCGCAGCATGACGCCGGCGCCCCCTTCCGCCACGGGATAGGTCTTGCCGAGCATGCGATGCAGGACATGGCTCATTTGCGGCCTCGCTTGGCGGGTCTGGGTTGGTGGAAGGTACCGGTGTCGTGAAGCTCCGCCTCATGGCGGGCGATGGCGGCGAGCGCGGCCGCGCCCTTGCGTGCCGTCATGAGCGCCGCCAGGCATTCGACCGCGGCGAAGGCCGGCGTCATCGTGTGGAAGAAGGACGGGGTCTCGGTGCGCACCAGGACCGTCGCATCGGCGAGCGCAGCGAGCGGCGAGAGCGGGCTGTCGGTCAGCGCGATGAGCTTCGCACCCTTCGCTTTGGCGAGCTCTGCGGCCTGCAGGGTCAGGCGCGTATAGGGCGAGACCGAAACGGCGAAGAACGCGTCATCAGGACCGATCCGACGCAGCGCGTCGATGCCGCGCCCGCCCGCACCGTCCGCCAGCACCGAACCGGCGCCGATCAGGTCGCGGATATAGTCGAGCATGTAGGCGGCGGGGAAGGCCGAGCGCAGCCCGAAGCAGAACACGGTCTGCGCCTCGGCCAGAAGGATGGCAGCGCGTTCGAGCTGGGCCTGCGTGTCCGGCTCCCGCAGGGCCCTGAGATGTTCGGCGAGCGCGGCGAACATGTCCTGCGCGATCGCGCCGGCTCCTTCGTCGCCGTGGCGCTGCATCAATTCGCCGGCGCGGCCGGCGAAGCCCTCCGGGCGCTGCCGCAGGGCGGCGGCATGGATTGCCCGTAACTCGTCATAGCCCGAAAGGCCGAAGCGCTGGGCGAGGCGGGTCAGGGTCGCGGGCGAGAGGCTCGCGCGCTTCGCCTGCTCGCGGGTCGTCAGCAGTGCAACATCGGCAGGATGATCGAGCACCCAGCGTGCCGCCGCCTGCAATTGCTGGGGCAATTGCTCGAAACCTGCGGAGAGGGCGGCGGTCAGATGCGGCTGGTCCACACGGCGACGCTAGCAGGCTGGGTACCGATATGAAACATCTAATTCAGGAGCTCGAAATAGGCGCGTTTGTTTCGCCTCCTGCGAATGAGCTCAAGGCCGGACGAGGAGCCCGGCGAGCAGGGCGTCGAAGGCGGCGATGGAATTCTGGGATGCCGCGCGGCCATCGGGGGCGTGGGCGATCCACTGCGCCGCATGGAGTGTCGCGCCGGCGATCAGCCGGGCGGCAGCTTCAGGGTCGATGGCCAGGATGACGCCGGCGTCGCGCAGCTTGCCGAGGCTGTCGGTCATCGAGGTGATGCAGGCGCTCTGCGTCGGCCAGGTCCACGGGTCGCCGAGCACGGCCGGCCCGTCCCGCAGCACGATGCGCTGGATTTCGGGCTCCAGAGCCATCTCGATATAGGCGGCGCATTCGTCGCGGAAGCCGGTCCACGGGTCCGCCGCGCGTGCCGAGACGGCGTTCAGCCGCTCGTTCATCTCCGCGTCGATCTCGGCGATGACCGCGGCGAGCAGGCCCTTCTTGTCGCCGAAATGATGATAGAGCGCGCCGCGCGTCAGCCCCGCCGCGGCGGTCAATTCGTCCATCGAGGTCGCGGCATAGCCCACCGTTCCGAAGGCGGCGCGCGCCGCCTCGATCAGCTTCGCACGGGTCTCGGCGATCATCTGTTGGCGTGGCCTGCGGCTCATCCACATCTCCTTTGCATACGCTCCGTATGTTAATTGACATACGGCGCGTATGCAATTAGTTCACATACGCTCCGTATGCGAATATCGCTGCGCTGCGACGGAGTCTCTTTGCCAATGCCCAACCCATACCGCGAGATCTTCCGCGCACCCGGCTCTGTCGCCTTCTCGGCGGCCGGCTTTGTTGCCCGTCTGCCCCTGTCGATGGTGACGATCGGCATCGTCACCATGCTCTCGCAGGCGCGCGGCGAGTACTGGCTGGCCGGTAGCGTGGCCGCGACCTTCGCGCTCGCCAACGCGCTGATCGCACCGCAGATCTCGCGCCTCGTCGACCGCCATGGCCAGAGCCGGGTGCTGATCCCTGCCACGCTGGCGACGCTCGTCGCGCTCGCGGGACTAATGCTGGCGACGCGCTTCGAGGCGCCGAACTGGGCGCTTTTCCTGTTCGCCGCGCTTTCCGGCCTGGAGCCGAGCATGGCGGCGATGGTGCGGGCGCGCTGGACCGAGATCTATCGCGGCAAGCCACAGCTGCGCACCGCTTTCGCCTTCGAATCGGTGGTCGACGAGATGGTCTTTATGATCGGCCCCGTGCTGGCGATCGGCCTCAGCGTCGCCTGGTTCCCGGAGGCGGGACCGCTTGCCGCCACGATTCTCCTTGCCATCGGCATGGCCCTGTTTGTGCTCCAGCGGGGGACCGAGCCGCCTGTTCATCAGCAGGCGGCGAGCGCCGACGGCTCGGCGATCCGCTTCGGGGCCGTACGCCTCATCGCTCTGGTGATGGTTGCCATCGGGGCGATCTTCGGCACGTCCGAGGTGACGACGGTCGCCTTTGCCGAGGCGCAGGGACAGAAGGCCGCCGCCAGCCTGGTGCTGGCCTCCTACGCAGCCGGTTCGCTGATCGCCGGCCTGATCTTCGGCGCCCTGCATCTGCGCATCTCGCTGGCGCGGCAGTTCGTTCTTGCCATAGGTCTTGCCGCGGCGACGACCTTGCCGCTGCTCGCGGTCGGTTCGCTCTGGTCTCTGGCCGCTGTGCTGTTCGTCGCCGGGGCTTCGATCTCGCCGACGGTCATTGTCGCCATGGCGCTGGTCGAGCGCCATGTGCCCCCCTCCAAGCTGACGGAGGGCATCACCTGGGTGATGACCGGTGTCGGTGTCGGGCTTGCTTTGGGCTCCGCGGCATCGGGTTGGCTGATCGACAATTACGGTGCTGCGAGCGGCTTCTACGTCTCGGTCGTTGGCGGCTTCGCCGCGCTCGGCATCCTGCTGCTCGGCCTGCGCAGGCTGTCAGGCGCGGCCTCGGACAGCTCGCGTCCGGCGCTCGCCTGAGCGGGCAGAGCGGCCCTGCTTGCAAGGATGGGGCTTTTCTGTCATATGCCCGGCCTTCGATCGCCCGGCTGATAAGGGCTGCCGTGGCGATCGTTATTTGCTTCCCGAAGCAAAATTCAAGCGGCGCAATTCGCGCGCTCGCGACCTATGAGGAGCTGAAATGCCCAAGATGAAGACCAAAGCGGCCGCCAAAAAGCGGTTCAAGATCACCGGAACCGGCAAGGTGCTCGCAGCCCAGGCCGGCAAGCGTCACGGGATGATCAAGCGGACCAACAAGCAGATCCGCAACCAGCGTGGCACGACGACCCTGTTCGAGGGCGACGCTGCCAACGTGAAGAAGTTCTTCCTCCCCAACGGCTGACGCCTGACAACCTTTCCGGAGATCAAACATGGCTCGCGTGAAACGGGGCGTTACGTCCCACGCCAAGCACAAGAAGACACTGAAGGCCGCCAAGGGCTTCTATGGCCGCCGCAAGAATACGATCCGCGCCGCCAAGGCGGCCGTCGATCGGTCGATGCAGTATGCCTATCGTGACCGCAAGAACCGGAAGCGCTCGTTCCGCGCGCTCTGGATCCAGCGCCTGAACGCCGCGGTGCGCGAGCACGGCCTGACCTATTCGGCCTTCATCAACGGTCTCACCAAGTCGGGCCTCGAGCTCGACCGCAAGACCCTGTCGGCCCTCGCGATCGACGATGCGGCTGCCTTCGCTGCGGTGGTCGAGACGGTCAAGGGCGCGCTCGGCGCCGAGGCCAAGGCCGCCTGAGCGGTCTGACCTGACGAATTGCGAAAGGCCGGCGGAAACGCCGGCCTTTTTCGTTTTTGCTGACAGGGAAAAAGCGGGTCGTCTCGGACAAGCCGCGCAGCGGCGCCGATCCGGGACCCATGCCGGAGCATGGTTCGGAAAAGCTCAGGCATGGATCCCGGGTCTCCCTGCGGTCGCCCGGGACGAGGTCGGCGGTCGAACGCCGGCTTACGTCTGCACGCTGTCGGCTGCAGCCGGGATCCAGTCGTCGCCGGCGCCTTCGACGATCCTTGCATAGGCCTCCTCCGGCGAGTCGGCGTAGCAGAACAGTTCGAGGTCCTCCTTGCGGATCAAGCCCGCTTCGGCCAGCCGCTCGAGATTGAGCAGGCCCTTCCAGAAGCTGCTGTCGTAGAGAATGACCGGGACGGGCGACATCTTGCCGGTCTGGGTCAGCGTCAGGATCTCGAACAGCTCGTCGAGCGTGCCGAAGCCGCCGGGGAAGGCCACCAGCGCCGAGGCCCGCATGGCGAGGTGCATCTTGCGCATCGCGAAATAGTGGAAGCGGAAGGTCAGGTCGGGCGTCGAGAAGGCGTTAGGCTCCTGCTCGTGCGGCAAGGTGATGTTGAACCCGATCGAGACCGCGCCGGCATCCTCGGCGCCGCGATTGGCCGCCTCCATGATGCCGGGGCCGCCGCCCGTGGCGATGACGTGGTGCCGGCCGCTTCCCTTGGCATCGAGCGCGCCGCCGCGCTCGGAGGCGAGCCGTGCGAAGGCCCTTGCCGCCTCGTACCAGGGCTCGCCTTCGCGCACCCGGGCCGAGCCGAAGACCACGATGGTCGAGACGATGCCGCGTGCCCTGAGATTGTCCTCGGCCTTCTGGTATTCGAGCATGAAGCGCGCGCCGCGGGTGGAGTCGCCCAGGATGAAGTCCTGGTCGAGCGCGGCGAGGCGATAGGAAGGCGAGTTCTTCTGGGCGTGGTTCTCGGTCATGTCGGCATCTCCGTGCTTGCTCCCTGCATAGCCGGGCAGGGGATCGACTGTCGCCCCTGCCGCCCGCATGCGGGGGCGAGTGCTACGGTCTTGTCATGAACGATCGGCAGGCGAGGCCGAATGTGTGAAAACGCCGCGATCGGCACGCTTTGCCAGCGCAATTCGGGCTGGCATCCGCATGGCCGAAGCCATAGAAGATGCCTCGCCGGGACGCGCTCCGGCTTTTTGAAGTGGTGCGAATTCCCGGCGGCCGGTCGGTTCCGGCCCGGCGGAGGACGCGCTAACGGACCAGATCAGGCATGAACGAGATCGATACCCTTCGCGATTCCCTTGTCGGTGAGATCGCCGCGGCGCAGGACGAGGCGACGCTGGAGCAGTTGCGCATCGCCGCGCTCGGCAAGTCCGGCTCGGTTTCCGCCTTGCTGAAGACGCTCGGCGCGATGACGCCGGACGAGCGCAAGGAGAAGGGGCCGCTGATCAACGGCCTGCGCGACGGCGTCCAGCAGGCGCTCACCGCCCGCAAGGAGGCGCTGGGCGAGGCGGCGCTGGAAGCGCGGCTCGCCGCCGAGCGGCTGGACATCTCCCTGCCCGTCCGCGAGGGGCCGGAAGCGCGCGGGCGAATCCACCCGATCAGCCAGGTCATCGACGAGATCACCGCGATCTTCGGCGATATGGGCTTTGCCGTCGCCGAAGGGCCGGATGTCGAGACCGACGATCTGAACTTCACCAAGCTGAATTTCCCGGTCGGTCATCCCGCCCGCGAGATGCACGACACCTTCTTCTTCGCGCCCGACGCCAATGGCGAGCGCAAGCTCCTGCGCACCCACACCTCGCCGGTCCAGGTCCGCACCATGCTGGCCCAGGAGCCGCCGATCCGCGTGATCTGCCCGGGCCGGACCTACCGCATGGATTCCGACCAGACCCATACGCCGATGTTCCATCAGGTCGAGGGTCTCGTCATCGACAAGAAGACCCATTTCGGCCACATGAAATGGGTGCTGGAGGAGTTCTGCAAGTCGTTCTTCGAGGTCGAGAGCGTTAAGATGCGCTTCCGCCCCTCCTTCTTCCCCTTCACCGAGCCGTCCGCCGAGGTCGACATCCAGTGCTCGCGCAAGGGCGGCGAGATCCGCTTCGGCGAGGGCGACGACTGGCTCGAGATTCTCGGCTGCGGCATGGTCCACCCGAACGTGCTCAGGAATTGCGGGCTCGATCCGGACGTCTATCAGGGCTTCGCCTGGGGCATGGGCATCGACCGCATCGCCATGCTGAAATACGGCATGACGGATCTGCGGCCCTTCTTCGAGGCCGATGTCCGCTGGCTCTCGCATTACGGCTTCCGCCCGCTCGACCTGCCGACGCTGACCGGCGGCCTGTCGTCGTGACCAGGGCGGGCTAGGAGAGGAAAGGGCGGATGAGCGCGGCGCATTGGGCCGGCCTGATCGCGGCACTGCTGGTGGCGGCCAATCTCCTGTGCCTGGCCATCGCCTTCGTGCGCCTGCGTCGCAAGCCGCTCGAATCCAGCCTGCTGCGCCAGCGCCCGCCGGTGACGATCGTGCGGCCGGTCTGCGGCCTGGAGAGCTTCAGCCGGGAGACCCTGACCTCCGGCCTCGTCCTCGACTATCCCGACTACGAGACGATCTTCTGCGTCGCCGACGGGCAGGACCCGATCGTGCCGCTGGTCGAGGAGCTGATCGCCAGCCATGGGCCGGAACGCGTACGCCTGATCGTCGGCGATGTCGCGGTCAGCGCCAATCCCAAGCTCAACAACTGCGTCAGGGGCTGGGAAGCGGCGCGGCATGACTGGGTGATCCTCGCCGATTCCAACGTGCTGATGCCGAAGGACTACATCCAGCGGATGATGGCGGCCTGGCGCGAGGATAGCGGGCTCGTCTGCTCGACGCCGGCCGGCTCGCGCCCGCTCTGCTTCGGCGCCGAGGTGGAGTGCGCCTTCCTCAATACCTTCCAGGCGCGCTGGCAATATGCCGGCGAGGCGCTCGGCTTCGGCTTCGCCCAGGGCAAGTCGATGCTCTGGAACAAGCCCTTCCTCGATGCCCGCGGTGGCATCGCGGCGCTCGCTGCCGAGATCGCCGAGGATGCAGCGGCGACCAAGCTGGTGCGCGCCGCCGGCAAGCATGTCCACCTCGTCGACCAGCCCTTCGAGCAGCCGCTCGGCCACCGGCATCTGCGCCATGTCGTGCAACGCCAGTTCCGTTGGGCACGGCTGCGCCGCGTCACCTTCCTGCCTTTCTTCGCGCCGGAGATCCTGGTCGGCCCGCTGGTGCCGGCGGTGCTCGCCGCTTTCGCCGCCCCGGCCTATGGCCTTGCGAGCTGGCAGGCTCCGCTGCTGGTGCTGGCGATCTGGTATGGCGCCGAGATGGCGCTGGCGAAGGGCGTCGGCTGGTTCGTCAACTGGCGCACGCCTTTGGCCTATCTCACCCGCGATCTCGTCTTCCCCGGCATCTGGGCCTATGCCTTCCTTGCCGGCGAGGTCAGCTGGCGCGGCAACGCCATGAAGATCAGGACGGATGGCGACGATCGGCTGAACGACAATGCGCCGGCGCTGTCGTCCGTGGCCGCACGGCGGGACGGGGCGGCGTGACCTTGGACATGCACACCATCCCCGAACGCTATCGCGACTGCCCGAGCTTCTCCTTCGGCGATAGTCCCGAGCTCGCGACGGAGCTGGCGGCACTGGTCGTCAGCGGCCGCAAGACGGCGACGGTGAACACGCTGGACGCACCCGACTGCCCGAAGCTTGGCGAGCTCTGGATCGTGCTCGACGGCGAGAAGCGTCCGGTCTGCGTGATCGAGACGCTCGAACTCACGCCCCGGCGCTTCGACGAGGTCGATGCGCAATTCGCCTTCGAGGAGGGCGAGGGCGACCGCAGCCTCTCCTTCTGGCGCGAGGCCCATGAGGCCTATTTCCGGCGCCTCGGCGTCTTCAGCCCCGACATGCCCCTGCTTTGCGAGCGCTTCCGCCTGGTGGAAGCCTTCGCTCCGATGGACGTAACCACATGAAATTCACGCTCTCCTGGCTCAAAGACCATCTCGAGACCTCGGAAACCCTCGACACCATCTCCGAGACGCTGACCCGCGTCGGGCTCGAGGTCGAGGCGGTCGAGGACAAGGCGAAGGCGCTCTCGGCCTTCACCATCGCCTATGTCATCGAGGCCAAGCAGCATCCGAATGCCGACCGCCTGCGCGTCTGCATGGTCGATACCGGCTCCGGCGAGCCGGTGCAGGTCGTCTGCGGCGCCCCCAATGCCCGCACCGGCATGAAGAGCGTATTCTCGCCGCCCGGCACCTATATTCCCGGCAAGGACATCACCCTCGGCAAGGGCGTCATCCGTGGCGTCGAGTCGAACGGCATGCTCTGCTCGGCCGCCGAGCTGCAGCTCTCCGAGGATCATGACGGCATCATCGACCTGCCGCAGGATGCGCCGGTCGGTCAGCCCTATGCCGCCTATGCCGGCTTCGACGATGCGATGATCGAGATCGCGGTGACGCCGAACCGGGCCGATGCGCTCGGCGTGTCCGGCGTCGCCCGCGACCTCGCCGCCGCCGGGCTCGGCACGCTGAAGACGGCTTCGGTCGCGCCCGTGCGCGGCAGCTTCCCGTGCCCGGTCGACGTCAAGCTCGACTTCGCCCCGGAAGACAAGAAGCTCTGCCCGGCCTTCGCCCTGCGCTTGGTGCGCGGCGTCAAGAACGGCCCGTCGCCGGAATGGCTGCAGGCGCGCCTGCGCGCCATCGGCCTTCGGCCGATCAACGCGCTGGTCGATATCACCAATTTCATGACCTATGACCGCAGCCGGCCGCTGCACGTCTTCGACGCCGCCAAGGTCCATGGCGACCTGACGGTGCGCCGCGCCAGGGCCGGCGAGCAGATCCTGGCGCTCGACGGTAAGACCTACACGCTGACCGACGAGCAGGTCGTGATCGCCGATGCGGAGGGTGTCGAATCGCTCGCCGGCATCATGGGCGGCGAGGCTTCCGGCTGCGACGAGACCACTGTCGACGTTCTGGTCGAGAGCGCGCTCTGGGAGCCGCTGAACATCGCCCGCTCGGGCCGCGCGCTGGGCATCACCTCCGATGCGCGCTACCGTTTCGAGCGCGGCGTCGATCCGGACTTCACCCGTCCCGGCCTCGATCTCGCGACGCAGATGATCATCGAGCTCTGCGGCGGCGAAGCCTCCGAGATGGTCTTCGCCGGCGAGCTGCCCGAGAGCGCTGGTGCCATCGACTTTCCCTGGTCGGAGGTCAAGCGCCTGACCGGTCTCGACCTGCCGCAGGTCGAGATGAAATTGGCTCTGACCTCGCTCGGCTTCCATGTTTCGGGCGCCGGCGAACGGGTCAAGGTCGCGGCTCCCTCCTGGCGCGCCGATGTCGAGGGCAAGGCCGATCTCGTCGAGGAGATCCTGCGCATCGCCGGGCTCGACCGGGTCGAGCCGGCGCCGCTGCCGCGGATCAAGGGCGAGGTCATCAAGCCGGTGCTGACCGTGCTGCAGAAGCGCACGCGCCAGTCGAAGCGCCTGCTCGCCAGCCGCGGGCTGGTCGAGGCCGTGACCTGGTCCTTCATCTCGCATGAGGCGGCCAAGCTCTTCGGCGGCGGCTCGCGCCAGCTCGTCCTCGCCAATCCGATCGCCGCCGATCTCTCCGACATGCGCCCCTCGCTGCTGCCGGGCCTGATCCGTTCGGCGCAGGCCAATGCCGATCGCGGTTTCGGCGATGTCGCGCTGTTCGAGGTCGGCCAGGTCTTCCAGAGCGACGAGCCGGAAGGCCAGCTGATCGCCGCCGCCGGTCTGCGCCGCGGCACGGCCAGGCTGGAAGGCGCAGGCCGCCATTGGGACGGCGCGGCGAAGCCGGTCGATGCCTTCGATGCCAAGGCCGACGTCATGGCGCTGCTGGCCGGGCTCGGCGTGCCCGTCGGCGGCCTGCAGATCGTCGCGGGCGGCCCGTCCTGGGCACATCCCGGGCGGTCCGGCACGCTGCAATTCGGCCCCAAGGGCGTGATCGGCGCCTTCGGCGAGCTGCATCCGCGCGTGCTCAAGGCGCTCGACGTCAAGGGCCCGCTTGTCGCTTTCGAGATCCATCTCGATGCGCTGCCGCTGCCGAAGTACAAGCCGACCAAGGTCAAGCCGAAGCTGGCGCTCTCCGATTTCCAGCCGCTGACCCGCGATTTCGCCTTCATCGTCGACAAGGCGGTGGCGGCCGGCGACATGGCGAAGACCGCCCAGAACGCCGACCGCGCGCTGATCGCCGAGATCAGCGTCTTCGACATCTACGAGGGCGCGGGGGTCGAGCCCGGCAAGAAGTCGGTCGCACTGGCGGTGACGCTGCAGCCGGTCGAGAAGACCCTGACCGAGGCCGAGATCGAGGCCGTCGCCGCTAAGATCGTCGCGGAGATGGCCAAGCGCTACAAGGCCGCGCTGCGCGGGTGACAATGCCTCAGGGCGAGCCTCGGGCCGGTCATCCCAGGACGGAAGAGGCGCCTTCGGGCGCCTTTTTTGTTGCAAGGAATCGAGGCCCGCGCCCCACGCCCTTTGTGAGCGGCTTCTGGTCAGGTACCGCCGGGGCACCGTTATTGATCATAATTATGAAATAATCGGCGCACGAAATCGTTTGAAAATCGGGGTATCGGCTCAGATTGTTGCAATCTGAGAGGCCGTATGTCGCTGACCGAGCTCCCCGTTGAAGACAATCTCTTCCCCGGCTTCAGGCTGCTCGACGTCGCGACCTCCGGCGCGCGCATCCGCGTGCGCACCGGCGGGGAGGGGCCGCCCCTGCTTTTGCTCCATGGCTATCCGCAGACGCACATCATGTGGCGGCGTATCGCCCCGGCGCTGGCGCAGCGCTTCACGCTCGTTTGCCCGGACCTGCGCGGCTATGGCGATTCCGGGAAGCCGGCGACCTCGGCTGACCACGCCCCCTATGCGAAGCGCGCCATGGCACAGGACATGGCCGAGCTCATGAGCGCGCTCGGGCACGAGCGCTTCTTCGTCGGCTCGCATGATCGCGGCGCCCGTGTCGGGCACCGGCTGGCGCTCGACCATGCCGAGCGGGTGTTGAAGCTCGCGACCCTCGACATCGCGCCGACGCGGGAGATGTATCGCGACACCAGCGACGCTTTCGCGCGCGCCTATTGGCACTGGTTCTTCCTGATCCAGCCGGCACCGATGCCCGAAAACATGATCGGCGCCGATCCTGAGTTCTACTGGACGAGCCGTCGCGCCTCGGACATGCGGCTGTTCGAGCCCGCGGCGCTTGCCGAGTATCTCCGCTGCTTCCGCGATCCCGCGATGATCCATGCCAGCTGTGAGGATTACCGCGCGGCGGCGACGATCGATATCGCCCATGACGACGCCGACGGCGGCAGGAAGCTCGACTGTCCCATGCTGGCGCTCTGGGGCGATCGCGGAGCCGTCGGCAAGTGCTTCGACGTGCTCGCGCTCTGGCGTGAGCGGGCTGTGGATGTGCGTGGGAAGGCATTGCCCGGCGGGCACTATCTGGCCGAAGAGATTCCTGATCTCGTCGCCGCAGAATTTGCCGCGTTTTTTGGAGAAGTCGCATGAGCCGGACCAATCGCGTCTATCGCATCGCCGTCATCGCCGGAGACGGCATCGGCAAGGAGGTGATGCCCGAGGGCCTGCGCGTGCTCGAGGCGGCCTCGAAGAAGTACGGCTTCGAGCTGCGTCTCGACGAGTTCGACTTTTCCTCCTGCGACTACTACGCCAAGCACGGCAAGATGCTGCCGGACGACTGGAAGGAGAAGATCGGCGGCCATGACGCGATCTATTTCGGCGCCGTCGGCATGCCCGCCCAGGTGCCGGACCATGTCTCGCTCTGGGGCTCGCTGCTGCTCTTCCGCCGCGAGTTCGACCAGTACGTCAATCTGCGCCCCGTGCGCCTGATGCCGGGCGTGCCCGGCCCGCTCGCCAATCGCAAGCCCGGCGATATCGACTTCTTCGTCGTCCGCGAGAACACCGAGGGCGAATACTCCTCGGTCGGCGGGCGCATGTTCGCCGGCACCGAGCGCGAGATCGTCATGCAGGAGACGGTGATGAGCCGCGTCGGCGTCGACCGCGTGCTGAAATACGCCTTCGAGCTGGCCCAGCGCCGGCCGCGCAAGAAGCTGACCTCGGCCACCAAGTCGAACGGCATCTCGATCACCATGCCGTATTGGGACGAGCGGGTGAAGGAGATGGCGAAGAACTATCCGGGCGTCGCCGTCGAGCAGTACCATATCGACATCCTGACCGCGCATTTCGTGCTGAATCCGGACCGTTTCGACGTGGTCGTCGCCTCCAACCTGTTCGGCGACATCCTCTCGGATCTCGGCCCGGCCTGCACCGGTACGATCGGCATCGCCCCGTCCGGCAACATCAACCCGACCGGCGATCATCCCTCGCTGTTCGAGCCGGTCCATGGCTCGGCTCCGGACATCTATGGCCAGGGCATCGCCAACCCCGTCGGCATGATCTGGTCGGGCGCGATGATGCTCGACCATCTCGGCGAGACCGAAGCCGCCAAGGGGATCGAGGCCGCGATCGAGCGGGCGCTCGGCGACGAGCGCACCCGCACCCGCGACCTCGGCGGCAAGCTCGGTACCGAGGCTGCCGGCAAGGCGATCGAGCAGGCGCTGGGTTGACGACACGGCCGGCGCACGGCCACAAATTCCGGCCGGCGCCGGAATAAGACGTAAGACTTAGGGAGGCGACAAAGTGCCCGATCTGACGTTTTCGCTGCTTGAACCGGCGCTCTGGGGCAAGCTCTTCGAGATCATCGCGCTCAACATCGTATTGTCGGGAGACAATGCGGTGGTGATCGCGCTCGCCTGCCGGGCGCTCGCGCCCGAACAGCGTGCCAAGGGCATCGCGCTCGGCGCCGGCGTCGCGGTTCTGCTGCGCGTCGTCTTCACAGTGCTGATCGCCTCCCTACTCAATATGCCGTTCCTGCACATCGTCGGCGCGGCGCTGCTCGTCTGGATCGCTGTCAAGCTCGTCATCGAAGATGGCGAGGGCGACGAGAATGCGGTCGCCGCCAGTAGCAAGCTCTGGAAGGCGGTGCAGACCGTCGCCATCGCCGACATCGTCATGAGCCTCGACAACGTGCTCGCCATCGCGGCCGTGGCGAAGGACTCCATCCCGCTGCTGATCGGCGGGCTGATTATCTCGATCCCGCTGATCGTGCTCGGCGCCTCGCTGATCACAAATCTCCTCTCGCGTTTCCCGATCCTGGTCTGGGCCGGGGCCGGCCTTCTGGGCTGGGTCGCGGGCGAGATGTTCGAATCCGACCCCTGGCTGGTCGGCAAGCTCGGCGAGACGCTGGCCCATCAGCTCGAATACCCCGCAGCCATACTTGGGGCCCTGCTCGTGCTCGGCCTCGGCTATTTCCTCAAGCAACGCCGGCCAGATCCGGCCCTCTGATACAGGGACTGACCGACCTATGGATTTCTCATCTTCCACCTTCTGGGCTTCGCTGCTCCAGATCATCTGGATCGACCTGCTGTTGTCCGGAGACAATGCGGTCGTGATCGCGCTCGCCGTCCGTTCGTTGCCGGAGAAGCAGCGTAAAATGGGCATCCTGCTCGGCGCCGGCGCTGCCGTCGGCCTGCGCATCCTCTTCGCGGTGATCGTTTCTTATCTTCTCAACATCCCGTTCCTGAAGGTGGTCGGCGCTCTGCTGCTGTTCTGGATCGCGATCAAGCTCGCCAAGGGCGAGGAGGAAGCACATGGTGACGTTGCGGCCAGCGACAATCTCTGGAAGGCCGTGCGCACCATCGCCATCGCCGACGCGGTGATGAGCCTCGACAACGTGCTGGCGATCGCTGCGGCGGCGCGCGGCCATTTCGAACTCTTCATTTTCGGATTGCTGCTGACTATTCCGTTGATCGTCTTCGGCGCGCGCATGCTGTCGACGATCCTCGAGCGTTATCCGATCCTGATCTGGCTCGGCGCCGCGCTGCTCGGCTGGATCGCTGGCGAGATGCTGCTCTCCGACATCGCCGTTCTGCAGTGGCTCCAGACCGCCATTCCGAGCTGGGTGGCCAGCGTGCCGGTCTCCGATACCAACCCGGCCGGTCTCGCCCCCGCCAAGCTGCCGTTCTACTCGGCGGCGGTCATCGGCGCGGCCTTCGTCGTCGGCGTCGCCTACATTCTGAAGAAGAAGCCGGTGAACCAGCCCGGCTGAGCCCTGCTCAAGCGAGCTGAATGAACGCGGCGGCCATGGTTTCATGGCCGCCGTTTTTTATGATCCGGCTGCTGCCGAGAACCGGCTCGCCCGGCCGCTCGGGGTCTTCGACCGCAAAGCCTCCCAGGCCGATGAGCCGGACCTCGAAACTCTCGGGCGGCCGCCGGAAACCGGTGCCGAGCGCCTTCACATAGGCTTCCTTGGCGCTCCACAATTGCGCGAAGGCAAGCGGCCGAGCCGGCGGCTGCAGTGCCTGAAGCATCGCCTGCTCGGTGGGATGCAGCGCCGCAAGTGGCGGTTGCGCTGTGAGGTCGACCTGCTCGACATCGACGCCGACCGGGCCATGAGCCAGGGCCAGGGCCACCAGCCCCGCCCGCGTTGCCAGCGAGATATGCAAGCCGCTGCCAAACGGCGCCGCGATTACTGGCCGGCCGCCGGGCTCGTGCTCGATCCTCACGGCGTCCGGCTCAAGGTTGAACTGTGTGGCGAGAATGGTGCGCGCCAGCCCACGCCGCAGCGCCGAGCGCTCGGCCAGCGTGGCGGGCCGGTGGTCGGTCGCGACGAGCCAGACTGTCGGCAGGGCCGCGGCGCTTTGGTCGGGGGAGGAGAGCCAGAGCATACGCCGTTCTAGACGCGATCCGCCTTTCTGTCGTGACGGGCGCTCGATGCATGGCCCGCCTTGCGCTGCATTCATGTGCCGGCCGCGTCGCCACCATTGACGCCGGCCCTCCGAGAAGCTTCGAACAGCTTATGTCCCATCCGGAAACTCCTTCCGCATCCGCCGCCCAGGCGCAGCTGACTCTCGCCGGCATGGCGCTCGGCCTGCGCCGGGTTTCCGTGCTGTTGCCCGGCATCGTCGTCTTTGCAGTCGCCTTCGGTGCCGCGGCCTCGGCCAAGGGGCTGAGCCTGTTGGAAGCTCTGCTGATGAGCGCGCTGGTCTATGCCGGCGTCGCCCAGTTGGTCGCCATGGAGCTGTGGCGTCCCGAATGGACCTGGGGAGCGATCGCCGGGCTGGCCTTCGTCACCGCGACGGTCAATGCCCGCTCGATCCTGCAGGGAGCCTCGCTGCAACCCTGGTTCGCGCGCTATCCGCGGCTGGTCAACGCCTTCCAGCTCTTCGTCTTCACCGATGCCAACTGGCTGATCGGCACGCGCTACCGGGCCGAGGGCGGCAATGATCTCGGCGTCGTCCTGGGTGCCGGCCTCTGCCTCTGGATCGTCTGGCTCCTCGCCACCATCCCCGGCTTCCTGCTCGGCTCGCTCGTCGCCGACCCCCGCCAGTACGGCATCGATCTCGTCATGCCGATCTTCTTCGCGGCGATGATCGTGCCGCTCTGGCGCGGCCGCCGGGCTGCCTTGCCCTGGGTGGTCGCAGGCGTGGTCGCCCTCGTCGTCGCCAAGCTGGTCGACGGCTATGCCTTCATCATCATCGGCGCGCTTTCGGGCGCCCTTGCCGGGGCCTTCCTTGATGACGCTGCCTGATCCCGGCGCCTGGGGCCCCTATCTCGCCATCCTCGCAATGGCGCTAGCGACCTATCTCTGCCGCATCTCCGGCGTGGTGCTGATGGGCTTCGTGCCGCTGACGCCGCGTGTGCGGCGCGGGCTCGCTGCGCTGCCGGGCTCGATCGTCTTCGCCACCGTGCTGCCGCTGATCGAGCGCCTCGGACTGGCCGCAGGCCTGGCGCTGGTCGCCGCCATCTGCAGCATGGTCCTGCGGCGCAGCGAATTGCTGGCGCTGCTCGTCGGCATGGCGACGGTCTCGCTGGCGCGCGCCTTCGGCCTCTGAGCGGCAGCTACGGGCGGGATGCCGGGCGGGCTGCGCGGATTTGCACCTCACATCGTGACCCATCACCGGTTACGATCGGAGCCATCACATCATTCGTTCGTCGCGTCCGGGACCGCGTGTTGACGCCACGGGGGCAGGGGCAGACGGTGCGGGTCAACAAGACTGACAGATCGGAGCGCCTTATGGCCTGGTATTCGCAAACCTGGAGCTGGTTCGAAGGGGAGTGGCACGAAGGCAACCCCGGCATCATGGGACCGCGCTCCCATGCGAGCTGGCTGTCCTCGACCGTCTTCGACGGCGCCCGCCATTTCGACGGCGTTACCCCCGACATGGACAAGCACGCCGCGCGCGTGAACCGCTCCGCCGACGCGCTCGGCCTGAAGGCGACAGTTCCGGTCGAAGAGATCATCGCGCGCACCGCCGAGGGCGTGAAGAAATTCGCTCCGGGTACCGCGATCTACGTCAAGCCGATGTACTGGGCCGACGCCGACGGCCTCTCGACCATCATGGCCGATCCGGACTCGACCAAGTTCTGCCTGTGCCTGTTCGAGGCGGCGATGGGCGATCCCGGCAAGGGCTTCTCGGTGACCAAGGGCGCCTATCGCCGCCCGACCATGGAGACCATGCCGACCGACTCCAAGGCCGGATGCCTCTACCCCAACAATGCCCGCATCCTGCGCGAGGCCAAAGGCCGGGGCTTCGACAATGCGCTGGTGCTCGACATGCTCGGCAACGTCGCCGAGACCGGCACCTCCAACATCTTCCTCGCAAAGGACGGCGTGGTGAAGACGCCGGTTCCGAACGGCACCTTCCTCAATGGCATCACCCGCCAGCGCGTTATCTCGCTGCTGCGCGGCGCCGGCGTGCCGGTCGAGGAGACCAGCCTGAGCTATGCCGATTTCGAGCAGGCCGACGAGATCTTCTCCTCGGGCAACTACTCGAAGGTGATGCCGATCTACCGGATCGACGACCGTCAGGTTCAGCCCGGCCCGATGTTCCGCAAGGCGCGCGAACTCTACATGGACTTCGCCCACTCCAAGTAACCGGAGCTCCCCGCATGGCCCGTCTCGCCACCCGCCTGACCGAGCGCTTCGGCATCGAGCATCCGATCGTCTCGGCGCCGATGGCACTCGCTGCCGGTGGGGCGCTGGCGGCGGCGGTGACGCGGGCCGGCGGGCTCGGCCTGATAGGCGGCGGCTATGGCGATGGCGACTGGCTGAGGACGCAGTATGAGGCGGCCGGCAACATGCGCACCGGCTGCGGCTTCATCACCTGGTCGCTGGCGAAGCAGCCGCATCTGCTGGGCGAGGTGCTCGCCCATCGCCCGGCGGCGCTGATGCTCTCCTTCGGCGATCCCGCGCCCTTCGCGGCCGAGATCGCCGCTGCCGGCATTCCGCTGATCTGCCAGTGCCAGAGCATCGGGCATGTCAGGGTGGCGCTGGCGGCCGGTGCCTCCGTCATCGTCGCGCAGGGTACCGAGGCGGGCGGCCATGGCCACGCCCGTGCGACGCTGCCCTTCGTTCCAGAGGTCGCAGACCTCCTTACCCGCGAGAGCCCGGACACTTTGCTGCTGGCCGCCGGCGGCATCGCCGATGGCCGGGGCCTCGCCGCGGCGCTGATGCTCGGCGCCGATGGCGTGCTCGTCGGCACCCGCTTCTGGGCGAGCCGCGAGGCGCTCGTCCACCAGAACCACCAGGCCGCGGCCATCGCCGCGACCGGCGATCAGACCGTGCGCTCCTCGCTGCCCGACATCGCCCGCCGGCTCGATTGGCCAAAACCCTTCGACATCCGCGTCGGCGACAATGCCTTCATGGCCAAATGGCGCGGCCGCGATGCCGAATTGCTGGCGGCGGCCGAAATCGAGGGACCGGCTTATCGCGAGGCCTTCATGGCCGGCGATCCTGATAGGGCCGCCGCGATCTATGGCGAGGCGGCCGGGCTGATTACGGATGTGCCGCCGGCCGCCGAGATCGTCGCGCGCATGGTCGCAGAAGCGGCCGAGCAGTTGCGTCGCGGTGCCGGCATCGTTGCCGAAGGCTGAGCAGCGTCAGCGCAGCAGCCGCAGCAACCCCGTTAGCTTCAGCCCACCGAGCGCGAGGACGGCGTAGAGCGCCGCCGCAAGCAGGCTGAGTACGCCGAGCGCCAGCAGCTTCGGCTCGAAGGCGAAACCGGCAAGCGCCGTCTGGAGGGGCAGCGCCAGCAGGCGCGCGGCGATGCCGGCGCAGGCGGCTGCGGCCGTGACGATCAGGATCAGGCCCGGCAGCTTGCGATCCGGCCGGGTCCAGTCGCGCCGCAAAGCGAGTACGAACAGCGCCCCGACATTGATCCAGGCGCCGGCAGCGGTCGCGAGCGCAAGGCCGGGCGCGCCGAGATCGCGCCAGAGCAAAAGCTTCAGCCCGACATTCGCGGCTATCGCGGCGAGCGAGACGATCATCGGCGTTGTCGTGTCGCCGCGCGCCTGGAAGCTCGAGACCTGCGAACGGATCAGCACGATCGCCGGCAGGCCGATCGCATAGGCGAAGAGCACGGCGCCCGACGCCTGGCTCGCGGCTGCGTCGAAGCGGCCGCGCTCGAACAGGGCGGCGACGATCAGCTCGGGGATTGCGATGAAGGCGGCGGCGAAAGGCGCTGCGGCGAAGATCGTCAGCGCGATCGCCCGATTCTGCGCCTTGTCGGCCTTGGCCTCGTCGCCGGCGGCGATGGCACGGCTCATCGTCGGCAGCAGCACGGTGCCGACGCCGATGGCGATGACGCCGATCGGCAGCTGGTAGAGCCGCTCGGCATAGTAGAGCGCGGCATAGGCGCCGGCCGGCAGCAGCGAGGCGATGATCGTGTCGGCGAAGATCGCGATCTGGACGCCGGCCGAGCCGATCACAGCCGGCCCCAGCGCCTTGAGGAAGCGCTTGACCTCGCCGTCGAGCCGCGGCCGCGTCAGTACCGCCGAAACGCCTTCCCGCCGGGCAGCGAGCCAGAGGAGCAGCCATTCCAGCACGCCGGCTGCGGCGACGCCCCAGGCTGCGGCATGCGCCGCGCTCGGGAACAGGAAGGCGACGGCGAGCGCGCCGATCAGGCTGACATTGAGCAGGATCGGCGCCGCGGCGGCTGCGGCGAAGCGGTCGACCGCGTTGAGATTGGCCGAGAGCAGCGTCACCAGCGTGATGAACAAGAGATAGGGGAAGGTGATCCGGGTCAGCGCCACCGCGAGGTCGAAGCGCTGGGGATCGCCGACGAAACCGGGCGCCAGCAGGCGCACCAGCTCGGGCATGAAGGGCAGGGCGAGCCCGAGAATCACGAGCTGGACGATCAGGTTCAGCGTGAAGACACGGTCCGAGAAATGCTGCGCCGCCGCCGCGCCTGACTTCTCGCGGATGCGGGCGAAGGCCGGGATATAGGCCTGGTTGAAGGCGCCTTCGCCGAAGATGGCGCGGAAATGATTGGGCAGGCGTAGCGCCACCGAGAACGCGTCCATCAGCGGCCCGGCGCCGAGAACGGCGGCGAGCACGATGTCGCGGGCGAAGCCGGAGACGCGCGAGAGCAGCGTGAAGCCGCTGACCGAAAGGATTTTTCTCAGCATCGCTGTCCCGGGGCGCCGAAATCCGCAGCCCTCATCCCGAGGAGCCGCATAGCGGCCTCCTGCCGGATGGTCCAGTGCGGGCGTTCATTCGCGTCGTCATTGCGAGGCGCGTAGCGGCGAAGCAATCCAGAGACGGCCTGGCAAGGCTGGATTGCTTCGCTTTGCTCGCAATGACGGAAGCGGCCTCTAGCGGATCAGCGGCGGCAGGGCGTCGCCGCGCGGGTGGACGCTGTCGAGCTTCTCGAAGCCGATGCGCTCGCCGACGAGATAGAGCGGCCGGCGTTTCACCTCGGCGAAGATGCGCCCCACATATTCGCCGATCAGCCCCAGAGAGATCAGCTGGATGCCGGAGAAGAACATGATCGAGACGATCAGCGAGGGGAAGCCGGGCAGGTCGGTGCCGAAGAGCAGGGTGCGCACCGCGAAGAACAGCGCGGTCCCGGCAGCGATGATGGCGATGACGACGCCGAGCCAGGTCGCGATCTTCAGCGGCACGGTCGAGAACGAGGACAGCCCGTCGAAGGCGAAGCTGAACAGCTTGCGGAAGCGGAACTTGGTCTGGCCATGGGCGCGTTCGGCGACCTCGAAGGGCACGCCGGTGGCCGGGAAGCCGACCCAGGCATAGAGGCCCTTGGAGAAGCGGGCCCGCTCGGGCAGCGCCCGCAGCGCCTCGACCACCCTGCGGTCGAGCAGGCGGAAATCGCCGGCGCCCTCGGGCAGCTCGGTCTCGCCGAAGCTGGCGAACAGCCTGTAGAAGGCCTTGGCGAAGCCGCGCTTCAGCCGGCCTTCGCCCTCGCGGTCGGTGCGCTGGCCATAGACGTTGAGGAAGCCCTCGCGCCATTTCGCCAGGAAGACGGGAATGGTCTCCGGTGGATGCTGCAGGTCGGCATCCATGATCACCACGGCATCGCCGCTGGCATGGTCGAGCCCGGCGGCGATCGCGATCTCCTTGCCGAAATTCCGGCTGAAGGAGATGGCATTGATGCGCGGATCGGCTTCGTGCAGCAGGCGCAGGACAGAAAGCGTGCCGTCCCGGCTGCCATCGTCGACGCAGACGATCTCCCAGGAGGCGACGCAGTCATCGAGCACGCTCTTGAGGCGCTCGACCAGCAGCGGCAGGTTGTCGGCTTCGTCATGGACGGGAACGACGATGGAAAGCTCAGGCCGCCGTGGCTGGGCGGCGGGATTGGCCGAGGCGGCGAGGGGCTGCGTGGCAGACAAGGCTTTGACGACCTTAGCGCGTGGGATAGGGGGGGCGTCGTGATGGGGCGGATCGGGACGCGCACCGGCTCCGCCGGCGGCTACTTACATCACGCTCGATGAACGAGGGACAACAGACCGTCATGACCCGCGGTTTCGTGCTCTGCGCCGATGATTTCGCCATGACGGCGGGCGTCAGCCGTTCGATCCTCGAGCTGCTCGCGCAGGGCAGGCTCTCCGCCACCGGCGCGATGACGAACCGGCCGCATTGGCGCCCGCTCGCGGGAGAGCTCGCGGCCTTCTCCGGCAAGGCTGATCTTGGCCTGCACTTCAACCTGACCAGCGGTGCGCCGCTCGCTGCCATGCCGATCCTCGCTCCAGGCGGGAGCCTGCCGAAACTGGGTGGGCTGTCGCGGCTGGCGCTGGGCTCGGCGGCGGCGCGCCATGAAATCGCCGCCGAGCTTGCCCGCCAGCTCGACGCTTTCGAGGATGCGCTCGGGCGCGCGCCCGACTTCGTCGACGGCCACCAGCACGTCCATGTGCTGCCGGGCGTTCGTCGCGCCGTGCTCGACGCTATCGCGGCCCGCTATCCGCGGGGCTCGGTCTATCTACGCGATCCCGCGGATTCGGTGACGGCGATCCGCGCCCGCGGCGTGGCCGTCGGCAAGGCGCTGGTCATCGCCGGTCTCGCCTCCGGGCTGCGCCCGGCCGCGGCGCGGCGCGGAATCCCGCTCAATCACGGCTTCTCCGGTGTGTCGCCCTTCGATCCGACGCGCGATTTCGCCGCCGATCTGCCGCGCTTCTTGAAGCGGCCGGGGCCGGCGCATCTGGTGATGTGCCATCCCGGTTTCATCGACGACGAATTGCGCGCGCTGGACCCGGTTATCGGATCCCGGCCGGTCGAGCATGCCGCGCTCCTGGCCTTCGTCCCGCCGCCCGGCCTGCGCCTCGCCCGCTTTCGCGAACTCGGCTGAGATCGGCATTGTTGCACGCAATAATTGTAAAATCCCGACAAGGCGTCGCAATCGAAAATTTACCCTGTTCTGTCATCTTTCCCGCCAGCGGTCTGGCTGCGCCAGCACGGCCGCGTCGGCTGCGCCCGCAAGGAAAAGAGCAAGATGAGCTGGTTCAAGCTGCGGGCGGAGAAACCGCAGGCCACGCCACCCGCAGGGGACCCATCCGAGGAAGCTTCGGGCTCGCTCAGCAGACAGATCGCCGGTGCCGCGGTCGCGATCGTCGCGATAGCCATCGTCATCGTGGTCATCGCCGTCACACGCTACAATGACGGCAAGACGCGCAGCGATCTCGAGCAGAAGATGAATTCGCTGACCGCGATGGTGGTCAACGCCGCGCCGGCCCTGATCCTCTCCCGGGACACCACGACGCTCAGCTACATTCTGGAATCGCTGAAACGAGACCCCGACTTCGCTGCCGGCATCGTCGCCGACGACGTGGTGGCACTCGCCACCGCCGGCCGGGACGAGGATGCGCGGCTCTCGCTGACGCCGAACAACCTCGCCAGGGCGTTGGGGCGCGAGCCATGGGATGCGCTCGGCGCGCACAGCCCGCTCCAGCTCGAGGACAAGACCTACCTCACCAAGCTCCTCGTCGTGCGGGTCGGTGGTCACCAGAAGCAGATCGGCTATGTCGCGCTGCGTTTCGACAAGAGCCGCCTCGTCGCTCGCGCGGCCCGCGAGCAGCTCGTGACGATCGCGCTCGGGCTCGGTCTCCTGCTCGTGCTGGGGCCGCTGCTCTGGTTCTCGCTGTCGCGCACCATGAAGCCGCTGAAGAGCATGACGCAGGCGATCGTCAGCATCTCCGACGGCAAGCTCGACACGCCGATCGACGCGACCGGACGCCGCGACGAGATCGGCGCGATCGCCCGCGCCCTCGGCGTCCTCAAGCTGCGCCTCGGCGAGCGCGCCACGCTGCAGGAGCAGCAGTTCGTGACCGAAACCGAGCGCCGCCAGCGCCAGCAGCATGTCGACGAGGCGATCGCGATGTTTCGGGGCGAGGTCGGCATCGCGCTCGAAGCGTTCAAGAGCAACGCCGACCGGATGGGTGAGGCCTCGGGCGGGCTTGCGCAGGTTGCAGCCGAGTCCTCCGAGCGCGCCGCCCGCGCCGCGCAGACCTCGCAGGGCGCTTCCGCCAATGTCGAGAGTGCCGCCCAGGCCGCCGAGGAGATGGGAGCTGCGATCCGCGAGGTCGAGTCGCAGGTTCGTCGTGTCCGCACCGAGATCGTCGAGGCGGCTTCTGCCTCGCGCGATACGGCCGGGTCGGTCCATGCGCTGGATGAGACCGCCCGCGCCATCGGCGAAGTCGTCAATCTGATCCGCGATATCGCCGCCCAGACCAATCTGCTCGCCCTCAATGCCACGATCGAGGCCGCCCGGGCCGGAGAGGCGGGGCGCGGCTTCGCCGTCGTCGCCGCCGAGGTGAAGAGCCTCGCGTCCCAGACCGCCGATGCCACGGACCGCATCGTCGCCCAGGTCAGCGCTATCCAGGGCGCGACGGGGGAGGTCGTCGGCGCGATCCAGAACATCGCCAGCCGCATGGGTGCCATCGAGAGCTTTGCCAACGCGGTCGCGACCACGGTCGAACAGCAGGCGATCGCCACTGGCGAGATCGCCAGCGGCGTCGCCATGGCGAGCACTTCCGCTCTGTCGGTGTCGAGCGACCTTTGCGTGCTGGCCGACAGCGTCGAGGAAACCGGCCGCTCGGCGGAACAGGTCCGCCACGCCGCCGGCGAGGTCTCGGCCCAGGCGATGCGGCTCGATTCGACTGTGGACCAGTTCCTCAAGCGCGTTGCCGTCTAGAGCGTCCCGAGCTTCTCTGAAGCGCGGGACGCTCTAGCTCTTTGTTTTATCGCATTGTCTTCACGCGAACCGGTATCCACTTCGCTCGAAAATGCTCTAAAGGCCGGCCGCACCGGAAACGAAAACGGGGCCCGCGAGGGCCCCGTTCCGTTTTGATCGCTTCTGGCCGGATCAGGCCTTGGCGCCGTCATAGAGCTCGGCGACGTAGTCCCAGTTCACCAGGCTCTCGAGGAAGGCCTTGAGATAGTCGGGCCGGCGGTTGCGGTAGTCGATGTAGTAGGAGTGCTCCCAGACGTCGACGCCGAGGATCGGGGTCGCGCCATGGACCAGCGGGCTCTCGCCGTTCGGGGTCTTGCTGACGGCGAGCTTGCCGCCCTTGACCTCGAGCCAGGCCCAGCCCGAACCGAACTGGCCGACGCCGGCGGCGACGAAGTCTTCCTTAAACTTGTCGACCGAGCCGAACGAATCGACGATCGCCTTATCGAGCGCGCCCGGCAGCTTGCCGCCGCCATTCGGCTTCATCCACTTCCAGAAATGCAGGTGGTTGTAGTGCTGGCCGGCATTGTTGAAGACAGCCGGGTTCTTGCCGTACGAGGTCTTGACGATCTCCTCGAGCGACCTGCCCTCGAACTCGGTGCCCTTGATCGCATTGTTGCCGTTGTTGACATAGGCAAGGTGATGCTTGTCGTGGTGGTACTCCAGCGTCTCCTTCGACATGAAGGGCTGCAGCGCATCATGGGCATAGGGAAGATCGGGCAGGGTAAAGGACATAGGGCCTCTCCTTGGGGCTGTCGAAATCGCGACGTGAGAATGGCTGCAATGATGTATCGCTAGAGCCGTCAGGCCCGGCGGAACGTCCGCCATTCCCCCGTTAGTTAAGCCGCGAAGGCGGCAGCGGCAACCGGCAAGCGGAGAGATCGTGGCAGCGCGGGTGCGGCTTGACTTGGGCTTTGCGGTGCGCAGCTCCGCTCGCTTGGTTGGCAATAACCGGCTGTATCGATAGTTTAACCATGAGGCGGCAAGCTGTCGCAGGACTCTGCCGTCTCGAAGGAGCGAGCGTTTGGTCAAGTTGTTCGTGGTTCTCGGGCTCGCCCTGTTGGTTGGCGGCGCCTATGCCATCTTCGATGGCTGGCCCTATCGGGTCTTGGAGCGAGGGTTCACCGAGGTCATCCTCGGCGCGCTTTCATTCGCGGCCGGTCTGCTCATGCTGTCCGCGGCGGCGATCCTCGCCGAAATCCGCAGGCTGAAGGCGCTGGTCGCCGGCGCAATGACCGCAGTCGCGCTCGGCGGCGGGCGCTCCGGCGAGCCGGCTTCGGTCCCGGCCCCCGCGCCCGTCCTTCCGCGCGACGAGCCGCCGGCTGCGGCACCGACGCCGGGCCTCGGGACTGCGGCCATCGCCACCGGCGCTGGAGCGATCGCGCTTGGTGGAGCGCTCGCTGGACTGTCGAAGCCCGAAAAGTCCGAGAAGTCCGCCTATGACGGCGAGGAGGCAGTGGAGGATGCCGAGCCGGCTGGCCCCACGCCGTCACCGGACGACGAAAAAGCCGCGCCGGCCGTCGCAGTGGCCGAGGCCGAGCCCGAGCCCGAGCCTGAGCCTAGCGCAGGGCACGACGACTGGCTGCTGCCGCCTGCTTCATGGCGGGACCCCCGACCGCAGGACGGGGACGACGCTGCCGAGAAGGTCGAGCCCGACTTCTTCGAGGCTGCTCTGCTGCCGACGCCGCCCGTGGAGCCAGAGTCCGCACAGCGCGAGACGCTGGTGGAATATGGCTCCGAGGCTG
Organism: Allobosea rubneri; assembly: GCF_032464875.1. Lineage (NCBI taxonomy): Bacteria > Pseudomonadati > Pseudomonadota > Alphaproteobacteria > Hyphomicrobiales > Alloboseaceae > Allobosea > Allobosea rubneri. The sequence continues at coordinate 8,492 of NZ_JAWDID010000016.1, read as the reverse complement.
ACGCAGAGCCCGAACCCGAATCCGAGCCCGTCTCGGAGGACCAGACGGAGCTGGCGTTCGAGCCGTCTTCCGAGGTGCCGGAAGACGAGGTGAAGCCTGACGACATGACAAAGGAGCCCGCGCGCGAACCGGGGCCGATGTGGTGGCCGCAGGTCGACCGGGCCGCCGACGAGCCCAAGCAGGAAAAGGCCGGGCACGATTTCGACGACTTCAGCGCGCTGCGCGAGCAGCTGAACGACGCGCTCGCGACGCCCGGGAAGGTCCCCGAGGTCGAGCCGCCAAAGCGCTCGCTCGATGCGGTCAGCAGCTGGATGGCGCCGCGTGCATGGCCGCCGGTGACCCAGCCGCGCAGCAGCGACGTGCTGGATGCCCTCGAAGAGCCGGCCGCAGCCGCTGCGGGCGAGATTCCTCCGCTCGTCGAAGAGATACCCGACGTGGCGCCCGAGCCGGCGCCGTCCGCGGAGGACGAGCCGGCCATCGCGGTCGAGCCGGAAGCGCAAGAGGACGCTGCCGAAGCAGAAGCGCAGGAGCCCGCGCCTGCGGAAGCCGAGGCGCCCGCTCGCGCGGCGGACAAGCCCTCCGCTTCCAATGAAGGCGTCGTCGGCGCCTACCAGGTCGGCGAGACGCATTTCACCATCTACGCCGATGGCTCGATCCAGGCGCGTACGCCCGATGGCGATTATGTCTTCGGCTCGATGGACGAGCTCAAGACCTATCTCGCCAGCGAGAAGAGCCGGCTCGAATCCGGGCCCCGCTGAGCGTCGGGCCCGGCGACATTGCCGCCGGGCGATTGGCCGGCTTCAGCGCCTGCTTGGCCCGGGGAGGGCACGGCAGGCAGGCGTCGGGCTATGCCTGCCGCTGCCAGCCGCCATTCGCCGCGGTGATCGCGAAGGCATAGGCGAGCGCCGTTTCCTTCAGCGAGTCGAAGCGGCCGGCCGAGCCGGCGTGCCCGGCCTCCATATTGGTGTGCAGCAGGACCGGCCCGCCGCCGGTCATGGTCGCGCGGAGGCGCGCCACCCATTTCGCCGGCTCCCAATAGGTGACGCGCGGATCGGTCAGCCCGCCCATGGCGAGGATCGGGGGATAGGCCTGGGCCCGCACATTGTCATAGGGTGAATAGGCCTTGATCCAGTGGAACGCCGCCTCGTCGCGGATCGGATCGCCCCATTCAGGCCATTCCATCGGCGTCAGCGGCAGGCTCTCGTCGAGGATGGTGTTGAGCACGTCGACGAAGGGCACTTCGGCAATGATGCCGGAGAACAGATCGGGCGCGAGATTGGCGACGGCGCCCATCAGCATGCCGCCGGCGCTGCCGCCTTGCGCCACGATGTGGCCGCGCGAAGTATAGCCCTCCGCCGCCAGCATCTCGCCGGCCGCGATGAAGTCGGTGAAGCTGTTCGGCTTGTTCTCGCGCTTGCCGTCGAGATACCAGCGCCAGCCCTTGTCGGTGCCGCCGCGGATATGGGCGATCGCATAGACGAAGCCACGATCGACGAGGCTCAAGGGGCGGGTTCGGAAAGAAGCCGACATCGCCGAGCCATAGGAGCCGTAGCCATAGAGCAGGCAGGGCGCCGAGCCATCGAGCACGAGGCCGCGCTTGTGAAGCAGCGAGACCGGCACCTTGGCGCCGTCCTTCGCGGTGGCGAAGATCCGGCGCACGACATAGGCGTCCGGATCATGGCCTGAAGGCACTTCCTGCCGCTTGAGCAAGGTACGTGCGCCGGTCACCATGTCGAAGTCGAAGGTTTCCGCCGGGCGCGCCATCGAGGCATAGATGAAGCGGATGCTGTCGGTGTCGAATTCGTATCCGGGATCCATGCCGAGGCCATAGGCTTCCTCGGGGAAGGCGATCGTGCTCTCGGCCCCGCTGGCGAGGTCCCGGATCACCAGGCGCGGCAGGCCGTCCTCGCGCTCCAGGCGCAGCAGGCGGCCGCGCAGGCACAGGTGGTTGAGGATCAGCCGGCCGGGCTTGTGCGGCACGAGATCGATCCAGCGCTCCGGCGAGGGATCGTCGAGCGCCGCCCGCACGATCTTGAAGTCCTCGGCACCGTCGGCATTGGTCAGGATCAGCAGCTCTTCGCCATGGTGCTCGATCGCATATTGCCGCCCGGTCTGGCGCGCGGCGACGAGCCGAGGCTGGCCGTCCACCGCCGCAAGGTCGACGATGCGGACCTCGGAGGTTTCGTGGTCGCTGCTCGAGATCAGCAGGTAGCGATGCGACTGCGTCTCGTCGATGTCGACGAACAGGCCCGGATCGGTTTCCTCGTAGAGCAGCTCGTCGTCGCCTTGGGATGTGCCGAGCCGATGGCGCAGCACACGCGTCGGCCGGTGATCGGCATCGAGCGCGACATAGACGAAGGCGCTGGCATCTTGCGTCCAGATCACCTCGCCGCTGGTGTCGCGGATCTCGTCGGGCAGGTCCTTCCCGCTCGCAAGGTCGCGCACGCGGATCAGGTAGAGTTCGGAGCCGGCCTCGTCGGCGCTCCAGGCGAGCAGATGATGGTCGGGGCTGTGCGCGGCATCGCCGAGGTCGAAGAACTCCTTGCCTTCGGCGAGGCTGTCGGCGTCGAGCATGATCTGCTCGCGGCCGGGCTTGCCGGCGCTATTCCCTGTAGCTTTGCCCTTGCCCTGGCGCGGCTTGCGGCAGATCAACGGGTGCTCGCCGCCGCGCCGGTAGCGTTGATAATAGAGGAACGGGCCGTCGGGCTGCGGCAATTCGCTGTCGTCTTCCTTGATGCGCCCGCGCATTTCCTTGACGAGTTCACGCTGCAGCGCCTTGGTCGGCTTCATCAGCCGCTCGCACCAGGCGTTCTCCGCCTCGATATAGGCGCGGATGTCGGCAGGCAGGACCGCCGGGTCGCGCAGCACGTCGCGCCAGTTCTCCGCCTTCAGCCAGGCATAGTCGTCGGTGAGGGCGACGCCGTGCACTGTCCGATGCTGCGGGCGCGCTTCGGCGCGGGGCGGGGTAGCAGTGGCTTTTCCAGGCATGGTCCGTCTCGAAGCGCGGCGTTGCGGTCATTCGCCGCGTCGTTGCTCGATATCGGGACGTTGCGGCAGGTCCCGGAGTCGTAGAGCCGCGCAAAAGGGCTGGCAAGACAACCATTCCGCGTGGCCATTCGCGCCATTGCACATTCTGGTCGAGCCGCTGCACATTCTGGTTACCATGCCGATTGCAAGAAGCGCCAATACTGGGCATGAATAAACGTATTCGAAATGATCACTGCCACTTGCGATGTCATCTTTGTTGGATTAGACGATTGCACGACTGATCCGTTTTGCACGATTCTATGTCCGGCAGAATTCGACCTGCTGCCGGTGCAGGTTCCGGCAGGCGTTCGCGCCACGTAAACAGAGCGGGCACAGTCACCGATACGCCCGGTTCAAAAAAACAACGGAGCAACGCCGCCATGGCTGATCACGACGGTTCGGACTTTATCGAGCTTACAGCAGATATCGTTTCCGCCTACGTCTCGAACAATTCGGTTCCAGCCTCGGAATTGCCGGCGCTGATCAACGACGTCCATGCGGCTCTGAGCCGCGTCGTTGGCGGTGCAGCCCCAGTCGTCCCGGCCGAAGCGCCGAAGCCCGCGATCGCGGTCAAGAAGTCGATTACGGCCGACTTCCTGATCTGCCTGGAGGACGGCAAGAAGTTCAAGTCGCTGAAGCGGCATCTGCGTACGCAGTACAACATGTCCCCCGAGCAGTACCGCGAGAAGTGGGGCCTCCCGCCCGACTATCCGATGGTCGCGCCGAACTATGCCGAGGCGCGCTCGCAGCTCGCCAAAAAGATGGGCCTCGGCCAGCAGCGCCGCAAGCGCCGCTGAGGGAGCCTGCCGCGAGCCCTCGCGCAGAAGCGGATTCCGTCAAGGGATTCATGTCGAGCCGCCGGCTGTGCCGGCGGCTTTGTCGTTTGGAGCGCCCCTGCCAGGATATGGCAGGAGGATATCCCCGGCCTTGCTGGCGCCCTTGAAAATCCAGAAATAGGAATATAGTCCTGTGTTCGCTGTCCCCGATCGCGCCAGACGATCGCAATGTGGAAGTGAACATAGCATGAACATTGAGTTCGCCAATGGGCCCGATCCCTTGTCCCGCAGCGCCGGGGCGAGGCTCGCCGAGGCGGCCGTCTGTGCGGCGCTCTGCCTGCCGCCGGCCGCGCTGCGGCAAGGCCGGCGCGGTGTGAGCCGCGTCGCCTTCGGCCGGCAGATCGCGATGTACCTCACCCATGTCAGCTTCGGGCTGAACTTCAGCCAGGTCGGTCTCACCTTCGGTCGCGACCGGACGACCGTGCGTCATGCCTGTGCGCTGGTCGAAGACAGGCGCAGCGAGCCCGGTTTCGAGCTCGCGCTCGTGGCACTGGAGGCTGCGCTGGCGCTGAGACATCGGTCACTGGCGCCGGAGGCGGGCCGATGAGCGCGGGCGCGGTGGCCGGGGCGCCTCCGGAGCGCCTGCTGCAACACCTTCGGCAGGCTGGGGCGTTCGCTGCTGAATCTCCTTTCGGCTGCGGCCGCATCGCGCTCTATCGGACCGTGGGCGCGGCGACCCTCGGAGCCGGGTACGCGCCGCCCGAACAGGCGGCGGCACTGGTCGAGGCTGGTCTCGCCGTCTGGCTTGGTAGCGGCAAGGCCCGCCGCCTGCAGCTTGCCGAAACCCGCCCCGTCGCGCTGACCGATGTGATGATCGAGGGCGAAGTGCGGAAAGTCGCCCTGAACGAGCGCGAAAGCCCGCTGCTCTGGCTGCACCGTCGGCCTGGCAGGGACGGCAGACCGCAGATCTCGGCCGCGGAATTCGCCGCCGGCGAGCGCTTCCGGGCCGACCTCACGCTGGCGCAGATGCTGCCGCGCGTAACCGTGAACTGGGATGCCGGGCTGGCTGCGGGAACCCATGCCTCGTCGCATGGCCCGGCCAGCGCCTCGGATGCCAGCCTGGCGGCGCGCCAGCGTGTTCGACAGGCCTGCAAGCGCCTCGGCCCCGAGCTGTCCGGGCTCGCGATCGACGTCTGCGGCTTTCTCAAGGGGCTGGACGAGGTCGAGCGCGAGCGAGGTTGGCCTTCGCGCTCGGGCAAGGTCGTGCTGCGCCTGGCTCTGGCGGCCTTGGCCGAACACTACGGCCTGGCGCGCAAGGTCGGCCGCCATCCCGTCGCGCACTATGCCTGGCAGGCCGTGGATGCCCGCCCGGTGTTTCCTTCGCCGGGCTGAAGCTTGGTCAGGCGAGGGCGGCGCGGGCGTCGTTCTTGATCCGCTCGATCATCGAGCGCACCCCGTTCGAGCGCTGTGGCGTGAGATGGGCGGCAAGGCCCAGTCGCTCATAGATGCCGAAGGCGTCGGTTGCCAGGATTTCGGCGGCGCTGCGACCGGAGTGGATCGCCAGCGCCAGCGCTACGAGGCCGCGCACGATATGGGCATCGCTGTCGCCGCGGAAATGCAGCAGGGTCGCCTCGCCGGGGCCACCCTCACGCGTCGTCTCGAGCCAGACCTGGCTGGCGCAGCCACGGACCTTGTTGGCGTCGCTATAGGCTTCCTGCGGCAGCGGCGCGAGCGTGCGCCCGAGCTCGATCAGGTAGCGGTAGCGATCGTCCCATTCGTCCAGGACCTCGAAATTGGCAATGATCTCGTCGAGGTTTTCGCTCATCGGCCGTCGCTCACCTTGCAGGCCGCCGGCGGGGGAGGCGGTCTGGCCGGCTGTCTTCGGCGCGCGGCCCTTCGAGGTCAAGCGTCAGCGCTGCGACGTTTGCGCCTCGCCATTGCGGCTCGTCGCGGCGGCCGCCGCCAGCGCCAGCACCCGGGCGCGTGTCTCGGGCTCCAGCCCGGCCAGCACCTCGGCCGCCTCGCGCAGGCTGGTCGCGCCTTGCAGCACCGCCTTGGGGTCTATCTGCGCCAGCACGGAGATGGCGGCCTTCGCATCGAAAGGCGCAGCCTCCGGCTCGCTCTTCGTGCCATGCACCGGCGAGTACATGGCGATCGCCCCGATCAGGGCCATGCTTCGCAATAGATAGGCCATCATCGTCCCCGTCGCTAGCGCGGGGCGTCCCGGCCCCGACGTTGCGACCTTAGAACACGGGTCGAAACATCGGGTGTGCCGGACGGTCGCAATTTGAATCAAAGACCGTGTTTGCTCTTCAGTTTCCATTCACCTTGCTGGCAACAAGCGAAACCTCGGAGAATTTTGGCTGATGAGAGCTAGGTGATTGAAAATAAAAGATATAAATCTCGCTTCCCTTACGCCCGTCGCCGCTAGGTGGGCTTTCGCCTTAAGTCCCGCTTAAATGCGGGCCGCGAGGATCGCTCCCAACAAGGCCCGGCTTTTCGTCGCCGGCCGGCAGAGGTTGAGCGTTTGCGGTTCTCCAGCATGATGACGGCGGTCAGGGCGCAGGTCGCGGCGATGGTTCATCCATCGGCGCTGCCGAATTCGCTCGAACGCATGCGGCATGAGCGCTTCATGCTGACCCGCCTGGCGATCGGCGCCGGCGGGCTCAGTCTGGTGCCGGCCTATATCGCCTGGCGCGGCCGCCTCGATTCGTTCGAGACCCTGATGCTGATGGCGCTCGGGCTGCCGCTGCTGGCGGTTTTCGTGCTGTCGCGCACCGGCCGTCTCGACGCCGCACATTGCATTTCCGCGGCGGCGCTGACGCTTCTCATCGTGGCGCTTGCCTGCATGACCGGTGGCGCGACCTCGCCACTACTGCTTTGGCTCGCCGCTGTCCCGGCGCAGGCGATGTTCTTGGGCTCGCGGCCCTATGTTGCGCGCGCCAGTGCCCTCGCCGCGATCGGGCTCGGCAGCGTCGTCGCGCTCCAGAGCTGGGGCGTCGTGGGCGAGCCCGCGCCCTGGATTGTCGCGGCGATGCCACTCTTTGCCGCCGTCGCGATCCTGCACGCGCTGCTGATCGCCGCGGCCTTTCTGCGCCGGCGCGATGACGAGGTGCGCGAGCACCGCGCCTCGGATGCCCGCGCCCGCCTGATGCTGGAGCATGTCGGCGACCTCGTGACGTGGCACGATCTGGGCGGCGCCGTCGTCTTCGCCAATGAGGCGGCGCGTGCCCTGACCGGCTCCGAGCCGTCGCAACTGCACGGCAAGGGCCTGTTCGAGCGCGTCCACATCGCCGATCGCCCGCTCTTCCTCAAGGCGCTCAGTGATGCCGCCCATGGACCGGGGCGGGCCAGTGCCTGCTTCCGCGTGCTGTTCATCGCCAACCGTCCCGGCGAGCCCGCGGGCGTGCCGACCGTGCGCTGGCTCGAGCTCAATGCCCGGCGGATCGATCAGGCGGGTGCGCGCTTCGGTGCGGCCGTGGTCTGCGTCACCCGCGATGTCACCGACCGCCGCGTCCATGACGAAGAGCGCGAGCGGCACCATGCCGAGGCCGTCAGGGCGAGCGACGTCAAGGGCCAGTTCCTCGCGACCGTCAGCCATGAGCTGCGCACGCCGCTGAACGCCATCATCGGCTTTTCGGAGATGCTCAGCGGAGACCTCGCCAGCGGCCTCGACGCCGAGCGCCGCAAGGAATACGCGACGATCATCCATGATTCCGGGCACCATCTGCTCGACGTCGTCAACACGCTGCTCGACGTCTCCAAGATCGAGAGCGGGGCAATGACCATCGAGCAGGCGCCGCTCGATGTCGCCAAGCTCGCCGAGGATTGCTGCTCCCTGGTCGCACTCAAGGCCCAGTCCGGCCAGGTGACACTGGAGCGCGTGCTCGGACCCGACCTGCCGCCGCTGCTCGGCGATCGACGCGCCCTCAAGCAGGTGATGCTCAACCTGCTCTCGAATGCGGTGAAATTCACCCGCCCCGGTGGCCGCGTGACCCTTGCCGTCGTGCGCGATGGCGGCATGATCGACCTCTCGATCTCCGATACCGGCATCGGTATCGCCGCAGCGGATTTGCCGCGGCTGGGCGATCCCTTCTTCCAGGCCAAGTCCTCCTATGATCGTGCCTATGACGGCACCGGTCTCGGACTCTCCGTCGTGCGCGGGCTCGTCGGCCTGCATGGCGGCACGCTCAGCATCGAGAGTGCGCCCGGCGTCGGCACCCGCGTCGCCGTTCGCCTGCCGCTGGCCGGCATCGCCGCTGCCTGCGAGCCGGTCCGCATCGCCACCCATGCCCGCGCCCCGCGCCGCGGTCTTGAAACCAAGCAGCCCTTTCGCCTGACCGCCTGATCGAGAGCCGAGAAGATGTCCGCAACGCTCGCCGCCCGCGCCCGCAACGATGCGACGCTGTCCATGCCGCCGCGCCGAGCCGGCGGCGGCAAGCGCCAGGCTTCCATGTCGAGCCGGCTGATGCGCTGGCTCGGCCGCAAGCCCGGCAGGGCTGTCATCATCTTGCTGTTCACTGCGGTCGCTGCGGCGATCACGCTCAACGCGCTGCTCTTCCAGAAGGTACGCCACCCGGCGCCGATTCTGTCGGCGCCCTCGGCCAGCCCTCCGCCGGCTCGCGCGACCGAACGCCGTGCCGACATGCCCGCCGCTCAGCCGCAGTCGCAGCCGGCAGCGCCGCAGGG
>NZ_JAWDID010000015.1:0-122831 GCF_032464875.1 Allobosea rubneri | reverse complement strand
GACCCTGCGTGAGGCCGGCGCCAGCGCGATCTTCCCGCCCGGAACCGTCATCGCCGACGCCGCCGAAAAGCTCCTCGAAGAGCTCAACCAGAAACTCGGATACGCCCAGAAATCAGCCGCAGAGTGAGGAGGAGAGCCTTCAGTCGCGCGCTGGCACGGTGACGACAGAGCGCGTCCATTCCGCGAGGAAGCGGGTGCGGCGGGCCTCGTCATAGACGGCGAGCAGCGACGGACCGATGGTGATCGGCCTGAACAGCCCCGCGCTGATGATCGAGGAAGGGCCATCGACATCTGCAGGCGAGGCGCCGTCGATCGAGAAGAAAAAGGCGCGCTCGCGGCTGATGCGCTGCCCCTCGTTCGAGAGGATGAATTCGACGAAGGCACTGGCGAGCGCGGGGCGATGTGCGAGCGCCGGTATCATCGCGCCGCGGCTCAGCACCACCGTGTAGTCGCGCGGCAGCACGATGCGAAGCCGCGCCCCGGCCTTGATCCTTGCATAGGCATAGGAGCCGAGCAGGTTGTAGCCGATCAGGAGGCGCCCGCGCTCCAGTTCGTCGAGCAGGTCGCTGGTGCAGCAATGCACGACGGCCCGGGCGCGGCCGAAGCTCTCGATCAGGCGGCCATAGGCGCTGGTCTGGCGGGCGTCCGAGATGGTCAGCAGATAGCCGATGCCGGAGCGTCGCGGATCATAGGTGCCGATCCGCCCGCGATAGAAATCCTCCTTGGAGCGCAGCAATTCTGCGAGCTCGACGCGCGTGCGTGGCACGTCCCCGGGCGGCACGGCGTCGTAGTTATAGGCGATGACGGCGGGCTCGAAGGTGAAGCCGAAGACCTCGTCGCGCCAGTTCGCCCAATGCGGCAAAGCGCGCCCGGCATCCGAGCGAAGCGCCCGGGCGCAGCCGTCATTGGCGAGCTTGACGAGATGGTCGACCGCCGAGGACAGCAGCACGTCGCCAAGGACCTTCCCCGTCTCGCAGGCCCTGGTTGCGGCAACGACGAGATCGTTGGTGACGTATTCGACATAGCGCACGCCCCAGTTCGGATGGCGCTCCTGAAAACCCTCGATCAGCGGCTTCATGGCGGCGATGTCGGCCGCGGCGTGGATGGTGAGGGTGTCGACCTCGTTGGCGCGCGCTGGGAAATGGCTCGTTTCCTGGGCGCGGGCCGGGGCGGGCGCCGCGGCAAGAGCCAGGACCGCAGCCAGTAGCGTGGCAAGAAGAGCAGGCTTCGCGGGCATCACGGATCTTCCTCCGGATCGGCCAGGGGGAAGCTCAGGGCGACGATGAAGCCCTTCTCGTCACGCTCCAGGAAGCTGAGCTGGCCCTGATGGGTCGCGGCGACCTCGGAGGCGATGGCGAGCCCGAGCCCGCCGCTGCGACGCCCGGACGGGTCCTTGGCGAAGCGCTGGGTGACGAGCGCCCACTGGCTGCGTGGGATGCCGGGGCCGTCATCGTGAACTTCCAGCCGGGCCGAGGTGCCTTGGCGGCTCAGCACGATCCCGAGGCGTGCGACGGCGCCGTGCTGGACGGCGTTGTCGAGGATATTGGAGATCGCCTCGCGCAGGCTGACCCGGTCGCCATGGATGAGAAGCGGCCCCGGCGGAGCCTCGAAGGAGGTGACGATGTCGGGGTTCAGCGAAACCGGAAGGGTGTTGCGCAAGGCGAGCCGCGCGACCTTGGCGAGGTCGATGCGCTCGAAGGGCACGGATTCCTTGCGGTGGACGACCATCGCATGGCTGAGGAGCTGGTTAGCGAGGCGGCCGAGCTGCTTGGTCCGGGCCTGGACGCGTTCGAGGTGGCGGCGCTGGCGGATGGCGTCGGCTTCATGTGCGAGAAGATCGACCTGCCCGGAGAGGGCGGTGAGCGGCGTGCGGATCTGGTGGGCGGCATCGGCGATGAAACGCTGCATCAGCTCCATGCGCTCGCCGAGCCGGCTCATGAAATGGTTGATCGAGCCGACGAGGGCGCGGATCTCACGCGGTGTCTCGAGCGAGAGCGGGGTCAGGTCCTGTGGATCACGCAGGGTCAGCGCCGTCTCGATCCGGGTCAGGGGCTTCAACGAGTAGCGGAGCGCGAAGATCACGCCGCCAAAGGCGATGCCACTCATGATCAGGACGAGGCCGGTCGCGTTCAGCGTCAGGTCGCGGGCGAGCGAGAAGCGGGCCTCGCGGGTCTGGGCGACGACGACCTGGGCCCAGCCCTGGACATCGGCGCCGGCGAAGGAGCGTCCGACAGAGGCGATCCGCACCGGCACGTCGCGGAACACGCCGTCGGAGACGACCGGCCGGTCGCGACGCTCGCCGCCGGATGCAGGCACGGGGAGGTCCGGATAGCCCGTCAGCAACTCGCCCTTCGGGCCGGTGAGCCGGTAGAAGATGCGGTCGCGGTCGGAGAGCGCGAGCATCTCGAAGGCGGAAATCGGCAGGTCGACCGTGACTTCGCCATTCTGGACGGTGAGAGCCTCGGCGATCTGCAGGACGGCGCCGACCAGCAGCCGGTCATAGGCCTCGTCGGCCGCTGTGCGAGCGGAGTACCAGGCGAGCGAGGTCAGTCCTGCCGCTCCGACGGCCAGGACCAGGGCGATGGTGACCGCGAGCCGCGTGAAAAGAGAGGGGTCACGCGTCTTCATGTGGCACCAGCTGGTAGCCTAGCCCCCGGATCGTCCGGATCTCGGCGCGCGCGCCTTCGAGCTTGCGCCTGAGCCGCCCGACATAGAGCTCGATCGCATTGGGGCCGGGCGCCTCGTCGAAGCCGAAGAGCTGGTCGAGCAGTTCGTCCTTGCTGAAGACCTTTCCGGGGCGCGCGGCCAGGATCTCCAGCAGCGTCAATTCCCGGCGCTTCAGGCCGACCTCGCGATTGCCGATGCGGACCGCGCGGAGATTGCGGTCGATGACGATGTCGCCGCAGGCCAGGACATTGGTCGCATTGCCCTCGCGGCGGCGCAGCAGCACCCGCGCCCGTGCCTCCAGCTCGCGGAAATCGAAGGGCTTGACCAGATAGTCGTCGGCGCCGAGGTCGAGGGCGCTGACCCGGTCCTCGACCTCCGAGCGCGCGGTCAGGACCAGGACCGGAGTCCGGGACTGCTTGCCCCGCAGGCGGCGCAGGATGCTGAAGCCGTCGAGGCCGGGCAGCATGATGTCGAGGATGACGAGATCATAGCGGGTGAAGTCGAGAATCTCGGCCGCCGCCTGCCCGTCGACCTCCCAGTCGACGGCATGGCCGCCGCGCACGAAGCGCGCCACGATCGCCTCGCCGACGTCGCTGGTATCTTCGATCAGCAGGATGCGCATGCCTGAGGCCAAGACTCCCGTGACAGCTTGATGACAGCTGCCCGTCCTATGAGCAAACGCCACGCATAGGAAGCATAACAAAAATCGGCACGGGAGGAAGTGAGATGAGCGCTCACGGATAGAATTACCTGACGCACGACTTGTGCGGTCTCAAGTCAAAAGCCTGCTTCAATATAACGACGCGCATGAGCGGCGAATAATGTCTGCTGCTTGCGTGGATCTGGGAGGAAAATATGCGAATTGTTTTTGCCGCTTTGCTGTTCGGTGCCCTCGGTATTTCAGGCGCGACTGCCGCGCCGGAGAAGACCGAGTGCCTCGTCGGCGCCAAGCCCGGCGGCGGCTTCGATCTGACCTGCCGTCTCGCGGCGAATGCCCTGACGGCGGCAAAGCTCGTCGAGCGGCCGATGGCGGTGACCTATATGGAGGGCGGCGTCGGCGCGGTCGCCTACAACCATGTCGTCGGCACCAGGCCCGGCGATAGCGGGCTGGTAACGGCGACGTCCTCGGGCTCGGCGCTGCTGCTCGCCCAGAAGAAGTTCGGCCATCACGACGCGACGGCCGTGCGCTGGGTCGCCTCGGTCGGCGCCGATTACGGTATCGTCGCGGTCGCGGCCAATTCACCGATCAAGACGCTGAAGGAACTGGTCGAGGCCTTCGGCAAGGCGCCCGGCGAGTTTCCGGTGGGCGGTGGCGGCGCCGTCGGCAGCCAGGACTGGATGAAGGCGGCGGTGCTGGCCAAGGCCGCCGGCGTACCCGCCAAGAGCATCCGCTATGTCGCGCTCGAAGGCGGCGGCGCGGTGCAGACCAATCTCCAGGGCGGCTTCATCAAGATCGCCTCGGGCGACGCTTCGGAGATGGTCGCCAATCACAAGGCGGGCAAAATCCGGATTCTCGCCGTGATGTCCGACAAGCGCCTGCCGGGCGATCTCGCCGAGGTGCCGACCGCCAGGGAGCAGGGTCACGACATCGTCTGGCCAATCTGGCGCGGCTTCTATGTCGGGCCGAAGGTCAGCGACGCCGATTACGCCTGGTGGGTCGAGACCTTCGGCAAGCTCGTGAAGACGCCGGAGTTCCAGCGCGAGCGCGAGGCCCGCGGCCTCTACCCCTTCGACGAGATGGGCCAGGCCTTCCACGACACCGTGCAGAAGGACGTCCAGCGCTTCCGCGACCTCGCCAAGGAGGCCGGCCTCTGAGCCGCGATCGCGCATGACGGGAGGAGAGGACATGGCGCAAGCGACGCCGACGACGAACCGCTCGGGAAGGATCGCGGCTGCGATCCTGCTCGCCATCGCAATCGGGCTGGGGGCGGCCGCGACGCAGATCGACTATGCCTTCTCCTCCGACCCGCTCGGGCCGAAGGCCGTGCCGCTGATCCTGTCGGGGTTGCTGGCACTCTTCGCCCTCTACTACTGGTTCCGCCCCGGCGGGGCGGAGGCCTTTCCGCAGGGGCCGCTGCTGTTGCGCAGCTTCGTCTTCATCGCCACCTGCTTCGTCGCCGTGGCGCTGCTCGACCTCGTCGGCTTCCTGCCGGCGATGACCGTGCTGATCGGCGTCACCGCCTATCTCTTCGGCGCCACGCCGCAGGGCGCCGCCGTCATCGGCGTCGTCCAGGCGGCGTTCTGGTTCGCCTGCTTCAAATATGCGCTCGGCACCTATCTGCCGATGGGAACGCTGTTCTCGGGGGGCTGAGACGATGTCGCTCGATTATCTCTGGACCGGGTTCAGCGTCGCCCTGCAGCCGCAGAACCTCGCCTTCGGCCTGATCGGCTGCTTCCTCGGCACGATCATCGGCGCGCTGCCGGCGATCGGCCCGATCAACGGCATCGCGCTCCTGCTGCCGATCGCCTTCGCCGCCAAACTGCCGCCGGAAAGCACCATGATCCTGCTGGCGGCGGTCTATTACGGCGCCGAATATGGCGGGCGGATCTCCTCGATCCTGCTCAACGTGCCCGGCGATGCCGGGGCGGTGATGACCGCGGTCGACGGCTACCCGGCGGCGCGCCAAGGCCGGGCGGCCGAGGCGCTGACGATTTCGGCGCTGTCCTCCTTCGTCGGTGGCATCCTCGCGGTGATCGGCCTGACCTTCTTCGCGCCGGCGCTCGGGCTGATCGCGATCAAGTTCGGCCCGGCCGAATATGTCGCGCTGATGGTCTTCGCCTTCGCGACGCTCGCCTCGATGGTCGGCCACGAGCCGGTCAAGACGCTGATCGGCTGCACGCTCGGCCTCTTGCTGACGACGATCGGCCTCGATCCGACCTCCGGCGCCTATCGCTTCACCTTCGACCAGCCGGAGCTGCATGACGGGATCGAGTTCATCATCCTCGTCATCGGCCTGTTCTCGATCTCCGAGGTGCTGCTGATGCTCGAGCACCAGATGGCCGGCCGGCTGAAACCGATCCCGGTCGGCAAGGGCTTTCCGAGCTGGGCCGACATCAAGGCCTCGTTCTGGCCGACGATCCGCAGTTCGGCGAGCGGCTTCGTCATCGGCGTGCTGCCGGGCACCGGCGCCTCCGTCGCCAGCGCGGTCGCCTACACCACCGAGAAGCGCCTGCTCGACCGCGGCACCTTCGGCAAGGGCGACCTGCGCGGCATCGCGGCGCCAGAGGCCGCCAACAATGCCGCGGCCGGCGGCGCATTCGTGCCGATGCTGACGCTCGGCGTACCCGGCTCGGGGACGACGGCGGTGATGCTCGGCGCGCTGATGCTCTACAACATCACGCCGGGGCCGCAGCTCTTCACCGAGCGCCCCGAGATCGCCGGCGGGCTGATCGCCTCGATGTATGTCGGCAATGTCCTGCTATTGCTGATGAACATCCCGCTGATCGGCGTCTTCGCGCGGATGCTACAGGTGCCGAACATGTGGCTGATCCCGGCGATCGTCATCCTCTCGGTGCTCGGCGTCTACACCGCCTATTCCAGCGTGATGTCGGTGCTGATCATGCTCGGCATCGGCGTCGTCGGCTGGGGGCTGCGCAAGCTCGGCTTCGACATGGCGCCGATCGTGCTCGGCTTCGTGCTCGGCAAGGTGCTGGAGACCAATCTGCGCAATGCGCTGGCGATCTCCGGCGGCGATCCCGCGATCCTCGTCGAGAGCCTGATCTCGGTCATCCTGTGGATCTCGGCGGCGCTGATCGTCGCCCTGCCCTGGTGGATCGCGCGGCGCAGGAGGAGCGAGGGGGAGCAGTCGGTAGCGGCGGAGAGCGCCTGATCGAGGACGGTGGCGGTGAGGCCGGCAAGGTCCGCCGCCATCGTCCCGGCCCAGCGCCCGGCCTTATGGACGGTCACAACCCTGGCTCAAAGCGCAGGCATGCGGGATGATCCGAAGTTCCGCCTCGGGCCGGCCGGCCCGCGGCGCGCAAGGAGACCGCAATGGGCTTGCTGATCGACGGCCGCTGGCATGATCGCTGGTACGAGACGAAGGAAAGCGGCGGGCGCTTCATCCGCCAGGAGAGCGCCTTCCGCAACTGGGTGACGGCGGATGGTTCGCCCGGCCCGAGCGGCGGGGGCGGCTTCAAGGCAGAGGCCGGGCGCTATCTACTCTATGTCTCGCTGGCCTGCCCCTGGGCGCATCGCACCTTGATCTTTCGCCAGCTGAAGGGGCTGGCCGATCTCATCGATGTCTCGGTGGTCCATTGGCTGATGGCCGAGCAGGGCTGGACCTTCGCGGAAGGCGAGGGCGTGGTTCCCGATCCGATCGGCGGCGCGCGCTATCTGCACGAGGTCTACACCAGGGCCGAGCCGAGCTATTCCGGCCGGGTCACCGTGCCGGTTCTCTGGGACAGGAAGACCGGGACGGTCGTCAACAACGAGTCGTCGGAGATCATCTGCATGCTCAATTCCGCCTTCGACGGGATTGGTGCGCGGCAAGGTGACTATTATCCGCAGGCGCTCAGGGCCGAGATCGACGCACTGAACGAGCGGATCTATGCAACCGTCAACAACGGGGTCTACCGCGCCGGTTTCGCGACGACGCAGGCGGCCTACGAGGAAGGCGTGCTGCCGCTGTTCGAGACGCTGGACTGGCTCGAGGAGCGGCTGGCGACGCGGCGCTACCTGACCGGCGAGACGACCACCGAAGCCGATTGGCGGCTGTTCACCACGCTGATCCGCTTCGATGCGGTCTATGTCGGGCACTTCAAGTGCAATATCCGGCGCATCGCCGATTATCCGCGGCTGTCGGCCTATCTGCGCGCGCTTCTCGAGTTCGAGGGTGTCCGCGGAACCGTGAACCTCGGCCATATCAAGCGTCACTACTACCAGAGCCACCGCACCCTGAATCCGAGCGGCATCGTCCCGGTCGGTCCGGAGCTCGCCTTCCGCATTTGATCGTGGGGAGCCACGGGCCAAAGGGGATGGACCGCGCGTAGGAACGCGCGGTCAGGCCTTCCTTGCCTCTTCCTCATCATGCTCTTCCAGCCGGTCGAGGGCGGCATACTCTGTCGCCAGGAAGTCGAGCAGGCTGCGCACCGACGGCAGGAGGCCACGCCGGGACGGGAAGGCGGCGTGGATGATGCCGGCGCGCGGCGTCCATTGCGGCAGGATGTCGATCAGCCGGCCCGCCTTGAGGTCGTCGCGGATCACCATGGTCGGGAACTGGCAGACGCCGATGCCCCGCAGTGCCGCCTGCCTCAGCGCCACCATGTCCTCGGTCACCAGACGCGGCCTGTGCGGAATCATGGCGGTGGCACCACCCGGTCCGTCGAGAGACCATTCATGGCTGGCATGCGCCGCTTCCCAGGCGAGGCTCGGCATCGCCGAGAGGTCGGCCGGAACCAGAGGGCGCGCGAAGCAGCCATCGAGCAGAGCAGGGCTTGCCACCAGCCGCTGCCGGCTGGTGGCGAATTTGCGGATCACCAGCTCGCTGTCGTCGAGCGGCGGAAACCGCACCCGGACCGCCATGTCGAAGCCCTCGCGGATCACGTCGACGCGCCGATTGGTGCTTTCGAGATGGACCGCGACCTTGGGATGCTTCGCCATGAAGCGTGCGATCATGTCGCCGAGCTGGAAATAGATGATCGAGGCTGGGCAGCTCACCCGCACGATGCCCTGCGGTTCGGCGCGCATTCGCTCGATCGCTTCCTGCGCCGCCTCCGCCTCCACCACCATCGCCAGGCAATGGCGATAGAATTCCCGGCCGATCTCGGTGACCATGAATTGGCGTGTCGAGCGCTGAATCAGGCGCACGCCCAGGCTCTCCTCCAGCAGGCCGATGCGGCGGCTGAGGCGTGAGCGCGGCATGTCGAGCTTGCGGGCTGCGGCCGAAAAGCCGTTCTGCTCCACCACCTCGACGAAGAAGCGGAGGTCGTTGAGATCCTGCATCGTGACGTCGACCCTATTGTCCTGATTTCAGGACATTGTAGCCCAACCGCGCGTCTACTGCGAGTTTTGTCCCAGGCGTAAGTTCCTCCTCGATTGGATCGTTCAAGCGGCGACCGAGCAGGAGAAGCGCAGTGAGACAGGTTCGAGGCATCTACACCAGCGCGGAGCCGCATTGGGTCGGCGACGGATTTCCGGTGCGCTCCATGCTTTCGCATGCGGTGCAGGGCGAGCATGTCAGCCCCTTCCTGCATCTCGACCATGCCGGCCCCGCCGCGTTTGCACCGGCCGAACAGCCGCGGGGCGTCGGCGTGCATCCGCATCGCGGCTTCGAGACCGTGACGATCGTCTATCAGGGTGAGGTCGAGCATCGCGACTCGACCGGCGCCGGCGGCCTGATCGGCCCGGGCGACGTCCAGTGGATGACGGCCGCGTCCGGCATCCTGCACGAGGAGTTCCACTCGCAGGCCTTCACCCGCCAAGGCGGCACCCTCGACATGGTGCAGCTCTGGATCAACCTGCCGGCGAAACACAAGAACGCCGAGCCGGGCTACCAGACGCTGCTCGATCGCGACATCCCGTCCGTGAGCCTGCCCGGCGGCGCCGGCCAGCTGCGTGTGATCGCCGGCGACTATCTCGGGCATAAGGGCCCGGCCCGCAGCTTCACGCCCATCGATCTTTGGGACCTGCGCCTGAAGCAGGCCAAGGCGGTCGCCCTCGATCTGCCCGAAGGCCACATGGTCGGGCTCGCGGTGCTGCGCGGCACGGTTCTCGTCAACGGGATTTCGACGGCACGGGACGGCCAGTTCGTCCTGCTCGACCGCCAAGGCGGGGTCGTCGGCCTCGAGGCGGCGAGCGATGCCACCGTGCTGCTGCTCGGCGGCGAGCCGATCGACGAGCCGGTGGCGATGCGCGGGCCCTTCGTCATGAACACGACCGAAGAGTTGAACCAGGCCTTCGCCGATTTCAGGGCCGGCCGCTTCGGGGCCATCGCCGCCTGATCCCTACCGTTTTCCCCCGTCGATCGACGTCGGGACAAGGCCGGCCAAGCAGGTGCCGGCTTCGAAAACCACCTGCTTTTCAACTGAGGCAAGGAGACTGACCATGACCAATCCCGCCAATTTCAACGGCCAGCGCCCGGTCATCGACCCGAACGACGCCGTCATGCTGCTGATCGACCATCAGAGCGGCCTGTTCCAGACGGTCGGCGACATGCCGATGCCGGTCCTGCGAAACCATGCCGCGGCGCTGGCCAAGATGGCCACGCTCGCGAACATTCCGGTGATCACCACCGCCTCGGTGCCGCAGGGCCCGAACGGGCCGCTGATCCCCGAGATCCATGCGAATGCTCCCCATGCCAAGTACGTGGCGCGCAAGGGCGAGATCAACGCCTGGGACAATCCCGACTTCGTCGCGGCGGTGAAGGCGACCGGCCGCAAGACGCTGATCATCGCCGGCACGATCACCTCGGTCTGCATGGCCTTCCCGGCGATCTCGGCGGTGCAGGACGGCTACAAGGTCTTCGTCGTGATCGATGCCTCCGGCACCTACTCGAAGATGGCGCAGGAGATCACGCTGGCCCGCGTCGTCCAGGCGGGCGTCGTCCCGATGGATACCGCGGCCGTCGCCTCCGAGATCCAGAAGACCTGGAACCGCGAGGACGCCCAGGAATGGGCCGGCGTCTACACCAAGATCTTCCCGGCCTATCAGCTGCTGATCGAGAGCTATCTCAAGGCGCAAGAGGTCGAGAAGAACCACGAGCAGCTCGACTCGGCCCGCAAGTAAGCTGCTGGGTGGCCGACGCCGCCCATGACGGGCGGTGGGCTTCCAGGCCCGGTGAGGCGCGCGCCTCACCGGGCTTTTCGGCTTCCCGGGAAGGGCCTCAGGGGCGGGCGAAGCCGGCGAAGAGCCGGACGACTTCGCGGTAGACCTCGCGCTTGAAGGGGATGATCAACTCGGGCGTGTCGGCCAGCGGCGCCCAGCGCCAGGAGTCGAATTCCGCCTTGTGGCCGCCGGCGGGGTTGGCGATGTCGATCTCGTCCTCCTCGCCCTCGAAGCGGAAGGCGAACCATTTCTGCGACTGGCCGCGATAGCGCCCGCGCCAGGCCTCCTTGCCGATCTCGCGCGGCAGGTCATAGCTCAGCCAGTCCGGCGCTTCCGCCAGCAGCGAGACCGAGCTGACATTGGTTTCCTCGCGCAATTCGCGATAGGCCGCCTGCAGGGGCTGCTCGCCCCGGTCGATGCCGCCCTGCGGCATCTGCCATTCATGGCCGGGGGCGACATGCTCGCGCTGATTGCGATTGGCGCGGCGGCCGATGAAGACGCGGCCGTCGCGGCTGAACAAGGCTAGACCGACGCAGGGGCGGTAGCCGGCGGGCGGGTTGGTGGTCATCTCAGGGAGCCGGTGCTCGAAGGGTTGCGGAAGCCGCGCGCGGCGCTGACCGGCACGATGGCGAGGCCCTTGGCCTCGAGGGTTCTCGCCCAGCGCGTGATGCGCTCGACCGTGACCGGCAGCGCGCTGGCGGTCGCGACTGCGACGCCGTTCTCGCGGGCGAGCGTCTCCAGCCGCTGCAACTCCTTGTCGATCGCGTCGGCGCGGGGCGTGCCGTCGAGGGCGAGATCGGCCTTCAAGGCCGGGATCTGCGCCCGCGTCGCCGCTGGTGCGAGCTGGCTGCGCGGCGAGGAGCCGTCGTCGACCACCATCAGGCCGCGGCCGGCGACCTCGCGCAGCAGCGGCGTCAGAGCGGCATCGTCGGCCGTCAGGCGCCCGCCGAGGAAATTGACGATGCCGACATAGCCGGTGAAGCGCCCGAGCGCCCATTGCAGCCGGTCGAGATTGTCGGCGCCCTTCGGGCCGGTCAGCAGGGTATGCGGGCCAGGGTCGTTGTCGGGATAGTCGAAAGGCTCCATCGGTACCTGCAGGAAGACCTCGTGGCCTTCGGCGCGGGCGCGGGCCGCGGTCTTCTCGAGATCGGCGCCATAGGGCGCGAAGGCGAGGGAGACGGCGCCGGGCAGGCGCGTGATCGCCTCGCTGGTCGAGCTCTGGCTGATGCCAAGCCCGCCGACCATGATCGCGATGCGGCCCGCGGGCTTGGTCGCGGGGGCGGGGCCGAGCGGGCGGGCATAGACCTGCGCCGGCGTCGCGCCGTCCAAGCCGACCTTGGGCAGGAAGCCGTGCCGCGTGCGCTCGACCAGGCGCTTGTCGGGGGAGGGCGCCAGCTTGATCGTGCCCTCGTCCGGGACGGTGATGACGATGGCGCCGGGGATATCCGTCTCGTCGGCACCGGGCCGGACTACGGTGACGCCGGATTCGGTTTCGAGCTGGCGTGCGCTGGCAGGGCCTTGCGGCGCTTCGAGTCGGCTGATGTCAGGGGCGGTAGCCGCCGTTTCCGGGGCTCGCGGCCTTTCGCGGATCGCGGCGGTCGCCATCGGTTCGCCGCCATCCGGATCGCGCCGCAAGGCGGCATAGAGCGTCAGACCGGTGAAAGTGACGACCAGTGCGCCCGCGAGCGCACGCGACAGCCAGCGACCGACCGGCGGGCGCGGACGCGCGCGCCGGTTCCGGCCGAGAGGCTGGTCGAGTTCGCTGAGCGGCATTCCGGCCAAGAAGCCGTCCTCGCTGATCGGGCGCGGACACGAATCAGTCCGCCGCCCTAGAGTCGGATGATTCCATGTGGAATCAACCGGCAATCAGCGGCGGCGGTAACAAACTCTCGTGGGCGTGCCGCGCCAATGGTCATGGCGCGGCAGTCCTTCAGGCACGATCAGTTCGGCTTGGGCGCTTCGGTCGGGGCGGCGTCGGCCTTGGGGGCCTCCGGAGCCGGGGCCGGAGCGTTGGGCGCCGCAGCGGCGGTGTCCTTCTTGACGCCGCGCAGCAGGTTCAGCGCCGCGATCAGCTGCGTGTCCTTGCTGGCATCGGCCGGGACGTAGGAGGCGGAGCCGGACTGCTCCTCCTTGCCGTCGCCGGAGCGCAGATGGCCCTTGAGCGAAGCTTCGCCCTTGTTCTCGACCTTGTCCTTCAGCTCGGCCGGGACGTCCTGGATGATCTCGATGTCCGGGGTGATGCCCTTGGCCTGGATCGAGTTGCCCGACGGGGTGTAGTAGCGCGCCGTGGTCAGGCGCAGGCCGCCCTGATCGCCGAGGCGGATCACGGTCTGCACCGAGCCCTTGCCGAAGGAGCGCGAGCCCATGACGGTGGCGCGCTTGTGGTCCTGCAGCGCGCCGGCGACGATTTCCGCCGCCGAGGCCGAGGAGCCGTTGATCAGCACGACGACCGGCTTGCCCTTGGTCAGGTCGCCCGACTTGGCGTTGAAGACCTGGGTCTCCTCGGCGTTGCGGCCGCGGGTCGAGACGATCTTGCCGCGCTCGAGGAAGGCGTCGGACACCAGGACGGACTGGTCGAGACGGCCGCCGCGATTGTTGCGGAGATCGATGATGTAGCCCTTGAGCTTGTCGGCGCCGATCTCGGCGTTGAGCTTCTCGATGCCCTTGCGCAGGCCTTCATAGGTCTGCTCGCTGAAGGTGCCGATGCGGATATAGCCGACATCGCCCTCGGCGCGCTCCTCCACCGCCGGGACGACGATGTTCGAACGGGTCAGGGTGAACTCCAGCGGCTCGGACTTGGCGCGCTCGATCTTCAGCTTGACCTGGGTGTTGATGATGCCGCGCATCTTCTCGACCGCCTGGTTCAGGCTGAGGCCCTTGACCTCGTCGCCGTCGATCTGGCGGATGATGTCGCCAGCCAGGATGCCGGCCTTGGCGGCGGGCGTGTCGCGGATCGGCTTGGCGACCTTGAGGACGCCGTCCTCCATCGTGACCTCGATGCCGAGGCCACCGAACTGGCCGCGCATGTCGATATCCATGTCGCGGAAGCTCTTGGCGTCGAGGAACGCCGAGTGCGGGTCGAGCGAGGAGACCATGCCGTTGATGGCGGCCTCGATCAGCTTCTGCTCATCCGGCTTCTCGACATAGTCGGTGCGGATCTTCTCGAAGATGTCGCCGAAGAGGTTGAGGCTGCGATAAACCTCCGCCGAGGCCGCGACCGCGCTGGTCGAGGAGAGCAGGCCCGTTTGCGTCGCGAGGCCGGTGAGGCCGGCGCCGGCGATCGCGCCTGCGAGAACGAGAGAGACCTTGCGCATCATCCGCGAACCTTTTCGCTTTGCGGTTTTTTCCACCACGGCGTCGGATCGATCGAGACGCCGTCTTTTCTGAACTCGACATAGAGAACCGGCTCGCCGGCTCCCGCTCCTACATTCGCCGCCGCCGCTTCGGCGGTCTCGCCCATGACCGCAACCGGTTCGCCTGCGAGCACGAATTGATTCACCGAGACATCAATACGCTGCATGCCCGCCAGGAGGATATAGTAACCATTGCCGGCATTCAGTATCAAGAGTTGGCCAAAGGACCGGAACGGCCCCGCATAGACTATCCAGGCATCGGAAGGTGACGAAACAACGGCATTTGGACGGGTGGAAAGCGATATTCCGCGCGTCGCGACGCCGAGGTCGTCGTTAACCCCGAATCCACGCAATTGTGATCCCGCCACGGGCTGCGGCAGCATCCCGCGCGTCTCCTGAAAGGCGATCTTCGGGGCGAGTCGCGCCGGGTCGCGGAAGGCCAGTGCCGCCATGCGCTGGCGCTGCTCGCGGGTCTCGTTCTCCAGCGCCCGCCGGGCCGCTTCGGCGGCGCGGTTGGCGACCGAGATCTCCTTCTCCATGCGCTCGACGAAGTCCCGCAAGGTCTTGGCCTGCGCGGCCAGGGCCCCTGCGTCGCCGCGCTGGGCCTCGATGTCCCGGGCCGCACTGGCCTCGCGCTCCCGCCTGGCCTCGACCAGCGAGGCGAGGCGCTGACGCTCGCCGGCGAGCCCTTCCATCTCGGCACTGATCGCCTTGCGCTCGCCGGCGATGCCTTCTCGCAGGCGAACCAGCTCGCCGAGATCGGTGCCGAGAATCGTGATCTCCTGGCGCAGATCAGGCACGACCGCGCCGAGCAGCATCGAGGCGCGGACGGCCTCCAGAATATCCTCGGGGCGGACCAGCACGGCCGGCGGCGGGCGGCGGCCAATGCGCTGCAGCGCCGCGAGCACTTCGGCGATCAGTCCGCGCCGGCTTTCGAGCGAGCGGCGGATTGCGGCCTCGCTGTTCTGGAGCAGGGCGAGGCGCTGCTCCAGAGCGGCAAGGCGGGCCTCGGCGGCCTGCGTCTTGGCGGTGGCTTCGAGTAGTGCGGCGTTCAGGCCGGCCCGGTCGGCCCGGATGCCGGCAATCTCCGTCTCGAGCTTGGCACGAGCCTCGGCATTGCCGGCGAGCCGCTCCTCGATCGCCTTCAGCTCGGTTTCGCGAGCGCGCTTCTCCTGCTGCTTCTGCTCGGTCTCGCGCGCCAGCTGCTCCTGCTCGGGAGAGCTGTCCGCCTGGCCGAAGGCAGGGCCGGCCGCGAGGCAGGCGCCGAGCAGCAGCGGCCAGAGAGCCTGCCGGCGGAAGCGGTCGCGAATCAGCCGGAGAATGCGGATCATGCGCGATGATAAGGGTGCCCGGCCATGATCGTCATGGCCCGATAGAGCTGCTCGAGCGCCAGTGCCCGGACGATCTGGTGCGGGATGGTCAGTGCGCCGAAGCAGAGCACCAGTCCGGCGCGGGCCCGCAACTCCTCGGCAAGCCCGTCGGCGCCGCCGATCAGCAGGGTCGCCGCCGGCGTTCCAGCGTCGCGCGCCGCGGCGATCTTGCCGGCGAAGGCCTCGCTGCCGAGGTTCTTGCCGCGTTCGTCGAGTGCGATGACGAGGCCTTGCGGCAGGCGCTCGGCGATCAGCCGCGCCTCTTCATTGCGCCGTTCCTCGCTGCGACGGCCGCGACTCTCGGCGAGCTCGACGATGTCCGGGCCGGTGAAGCCCAGACTCCGCGAAAGCGCGGTGGCGCGTTCCTGGTAGCGGGCGCAGAGGTCGCGTTCCGGCCCGTCCTTGAGGCGGCCGATTGCGATGATCGACAGGCGCATGGACGGCCGGCTTCAGCCGACCAGGCGCTCATGCGGACGGTCCGCGCCCCACATCTTCTCGAGATTGTAGAACTGGCGCACTTCCGGACGGAAGACATGAATGATGATGTCGCCGGTGTCGATCAGCACCCAGTCGCAAGCCGGCACGCCCTCGACCTTCGGCGTCGGTTCGCCGGCCTTCTTCAAGGCCTCGACGAGACTGTCCGCGATAGCGCCGACGTGACGGTTGACCGTGCCCGAAGCGATGATCATGGCGTCGGCCAGCGAAGTCTTTCCGACGAGGTCGATGACCGTGATGTCCTCGGCCTTCATGTCCTCGAGGACCTGGAGCGCAAGGGTTACGCCGGCCGCGGCCGGATGATCGGCTGCGGTGGCCGGCGCCAGCGGCTCGGAGCCTGCTTCGCCGAGGTTTTGACGGGTCAGAGCCGTGTCCTCACGTGACGACGCGCTCACGGCGCGACCCGTCCAATCTACGCTTTCAGGGGGCATATTTCAATCGTTTTCGGCGTTTTCGCGCAATTGCGTCGAGGAAAGGTCCGAGCGCTTGCCGTGCAGGAAGATCCAGGCGGGAGGGGTGCGCACGGCGAGCGCGCCACCCTGGTTCTCGGGAAGACGCCAGCGCGCAAGCCAGTTGCCGGCGGGCGAAGAGACCGAGCGATGGGTCGAGCCCGGCCTGTCAATCACGGCGATCGGCATCATCCTGGCGATGGTGCGCCACTCGTTCCAGCGGTGGAAGCTGGCGAGGTTGTCCGAGCCCATGATCCAGACGAAGCGCACGCCCGGGCAGCGCCGCTTCAGCGCGCGCAGCGTGTCGGCGGTGTAGCGGGTGCGCAGGCCGGCCTCGACGCCGGTAATGTGGATACGGCCATGGTCGGCGAGCTTGCGGGCGAAGGCGATGCGCTCGGCCAGGGGCGGCAAGGCGCGGTTGTCCTTCAGCGGGTTGCCGGGGCTGACCAGCCACCAGATGCGGTCGAGCTGGAGCCGGCGCAGCGCGGTCAGGCTCGCCATCCTGTGCCCGTCATGGGCCGGATTGAAGGAGCCGCCGAACAGGCCGATGCGCAGGCCGGGCGCGTAGGGCGGTAGGCGCAGATCCTCGGTGCTCACGGGCGCGTCTGGCCCCGGCCGTGGACCCGGTATTTGAACGAGCAGAGCTGTTCGACGCCGACCGGGCCGCGCGCATGCATGCGGCCGGTGGCGATGCCGATCTCGGCCCCGAAGCCGAATTCACCGCCATCTGCGAACTGGGTCGAGGCGTTGTGCAGGACGATTGCCGAATCGACCTCGGCGAGGAAGCGCTGCGCCGCGGCCTCGTCCCCGGTGACGATGGCGTCGGTATGGTGCGAGCCGTAGCGCTCGACATGGTCGATGGCGGCATCGAGGCCGGGCACGACCTTCGCCGCGATGATGCGGTCGAGATATTCGGTGCCCCAATCCTCCTCGCTCGCCGGGGCGACGCGTGAGTCCGCCGCCTGGCAGGCCGCGTCACCGCGCACCGCGCAGCCGGCGTCGAGCAGGGCGGCGAGCAGCGGCTTCAGATGCGTCGCGGCGCAGGCCTCGTCGACGAGCAGCGTCTCGGCCGCGCCGCAGACGCCGGTGCGGCGCAGCTTGGCGTTGAGCAGGATTTCCCCGGCCATGGCGAGATCGGCGGCCGCATGGACATAGACATGGCAGTTGCCGTCGAGATGGGCGAAGACCGGCACGCGCGCATCGGACTGCACCCGCGCCACCAGGCTCTTGCCGCCGCGCGGCACGACGACGTCGACATTGCCGCCGAGCCCGGCGAGAATCTCGCCGACGGCGGCGCGGTCGCGGCTGGGCACGAGCTGGATGGCGTCGCGCGGCAGACCGGAGGCGGCGAGCCCGTCCTGCATTGCGGCTGCGATCTCGGTCGACGTCCGGAAGCTGTCGGAGCCGGCGCGCAGGATCGCGACATTGCCGCTCTTCAGGCAAAGAGCGCCGGCATCGGCGGTGACGTTCGGGCGGCTCTCGAAGATCACGGCGACGACGCCGAGCGGTGTCGCGACGCGTTCGAAGAACAGGCCGTTGGGCTGGGTCCAGCTCGCCAGCACCCGGCCGACGGGGTCGGGCAGGGCGGCGATGCCCGCGACGGCTTCGGCGATGGCGGCGAGGCGGCTCTCGTCGAGCGCGAGCCGGTCGAGATAGGCGGCGTTCTGGCCGGCGGCGCGGGCCTCGTCGAGATCCTGCCGGTTGGCGGCGAGGATGGCGTCGGAGCGGGCGCGTAGCGCCGCGGCGATGGCGCGCAGGGCCTCGTCGCGCTGGGCGCCAGTGGTCGCTCCGAGGCGCCTTGCGGCGGCGCGGGCGCGGCGGCCGAGCTCGCGCATCAATGCTGCGACCTCGCCGTTCTGGTTGCTCGCCTCGGGCAGGCGCATTGCGCTCTCGCTGGTCATGATCCGGTGATGCTCACTCAGTCAGCGCGATCGTAGCCGAGGCGCAATGCCATGTCGTCCCGGTGAATCATCTCGGCCCGGCCGGGATAGCCCAGCACCGAAGCGATATCGCGAGAGGCCTTGCCGAGAACGCGCCCGGCTTCCTCGGCGTCATAGGCGACGAGCCCGCGCCCGAGCTCGCTGCCGTCGCCGGCGCGGATGACCACGGCGTCGCCGCGGCTGAAGCTGCCGTCGATCCGGGTGACGCCGACCGGTAGCAGGCTGGCGCCGCCGCGCAGCGCCCGGGCGGCTCCCTCGTCGACGTAGAGCACGCCGCGGGGCTCGAGCGTGCCGGCGATCCAGGTCTTGCGGGCCGTCGCAGGCGTAGAGCCGCTGAGGAACCAGGTGCAGCGGCCGCCCTGAGCGACCTGCCGCAGCGGGTTCTTGCCGCGCCCGTCGGCGATCAGCATATGGGCGCCGCCGGCGGTGGCGATCTTGCCGGCCTCGATCTTCGTGCGCATGCCGCCGCGCGAGAGCTCGGAGGCGGCGCCGCCGGCCATCGCCTCGATCGCGGGCGTGATCGTGGGCACGACCGGGATCAGCTTCGCGTCCGGGTCGGATTGCGGCGGGGCGGTGTAGAGTCCGTCGATATCGGAGAACAGTACGAGCAGGTCGGCGCCGGCCATGGTCGCGACGCGCGCCGCCAGCCGGTCATTGTCGCCGTAGCGGATCTCGGAGGTGGCGACCGTGTCGTTCTCGTTGATCACCGGCACGGCTCGCAGGTCGAGGAGGCGACCGAGCGTGGCGCGGGCGTTGAGATAGCGTCGGCGTTCCTCGGTGTCGGCGAGGGTCAGCAGGACCTGTCCGGCGATCAGGCCGTGATGGCCAAGCGATTCAGCCCAGTTGCGGGCAAGGGCGATCTGGCCGATCGCGGCCGCGGCCTGGCTTTCCTCCAGCTTGAGGGCGCCGGCCGGCAGCTTGAGCACGGTGCGGCCGAGCGCGATCGCGCCCGAGGAGACGACGAGCACATCGGCGCCGCTCGCATGCAGCTCGGCGAGGTCCTCGGCGAGCGCCGCGAGCCAGGCATGACGCAGCCGGCCGCCGGCACGGTCGACGAGCAGGGAGGAGCCGACCTTGACGACGACGCGGCGGAACTGGCGAAGGGCAGGGATGCTCACGCGGATGGACCGGGCAGGACAGGGAAAGCGGGTACCGAGCGGTACCGTCTTGGCGAAATCGCGGCTGTTGTAAAGCCGTACGACACGTAGAGCGGGCCTTGCGAGCCGTGTTTGCGGGAGGCGGCGCCGCGCGGGGCGCATGGCGGCCATCGGTCCGCGTGACGGGGCGGCGCGCTCCGTCCCGGCTCATTGGCGGCGGGCGGGAGACAGTGAAGTCGCCGGTCTCTCAGCTGGGGGTTGATTGATAAGCAAATGAAATCAATGCCCTAGTGAGGGGCGTTAGGT
Organism: Allobosea rubneri; assembly: GCF_032464875.1. Classification (NCBI taxonomy): domain Bacteria; kingdom Pseudomonadati; phylum Pseudomonadota; class Alphaproteobacteria; order Hyphomicrobiales; family Alloboseaceae; genus Allobosea; species Allobosea rubneri. The sequence goes on along the minus strand of NZ_JAWDID010000015.1, from coordinate 103,392 downwards.
GTTCGGCAGGTCGGGCATCCTTCCGCCTGCCATCCGTCCTGATCGCAGGCGGAAGGATGCGGCGTGCACTGCCTCTGAGACAAAATGCAGTGAAAAGGCGACTTATTGCCACTTATGGACGCGGATGCACTGGCGCTTTCGGCCTCAGTCTGCTACCGCACCGCGCAGATCGAGGGACTGCCGACTGCTTGGCCCCTCCCATTCAGTCCCTTGTCAGGAGAAATGCATGCAGGTTCTCGTGCGCGACAACAATGTCGACCAGGCCCTCCGAGTTCTGAAGAAGAAGATGCAGCGCGAGGGCGTGTTTCGCGAGATGAAGCGCCGGGCCGCCTACGAGAAGCCTTCCGAGCAGCGCGTCCGCGAAAAGGCCGATGCCATTCGTCGCGCCCGCAAGCTCGCCCGCAAGCAGGCTCAGCGTGAAGGCCTGATCGCCGCGCCGAAGCCGAAGGTCATGAAGCCCCGCCCTGGGGTCGCAGCAGCCCCGCGTTGATCTCAGTACAAATCTCCAGCGATTTGCCGTAAACGCTCGCGCGGGCGGCATCCTCGCCCGTGCAAGCAAAGAGAAGCGAAGCCTTGAAGAACCCGAACGACCGCCATTTCACTGATCGCCAGGCCAATTCCGCAAATGCGAAGAAGGCTCTGCTGGAGCGCTTCAAGAAGCGTCCCGGCCCGGACGATCCCGTGATGGTGCAGCGTCGGGCCGAGCGCCAGGCGATCGCGGACGCACGCGCGGAGCGTGAGGCCAAGAAGGAGGCCGAGCGCCAGGAAGCCGAGCGTCTGGCGGCCATTGAGCAGGCCGCCCGCGAGGAAGCCGAGCGCATCGCCGAGGCCGAGCGCGAGGCGATCCGCAAGGCTGAGCAGGCCAAGCGCGATGCCGAGCGTCCGCGCCGCGTCCTGCTGGAGGCCGTGCAGTACATGGAAATGCGCGTCGCCGGCAAAGGCCGCCGCTGATACAGCGCGCTCGTCGCGGAGGCGACGAGATCTCGAGAATTTCTTGACGAAAGCCCGCCCGGCCATGCCGGGCGGGCTTTTTGCTTGGCAACGACTTGACCGATTTCTTTGCGTCATCCTGATGATGCAGCGCAGTAAAACATACGGCATGAGTGTTTTGTTTCTGCGGGGGAACAGCACTCATTCCCAAGCGGACCTAGTCCTTCGACTAATTGCCCCTTGCCAGATGCGCTAGTCCACGAAACTCTGGTCTTCGGCCGAGAGAGCCTCAATCAAATGCACGCCGCTCGAACGGCGCAGCTTCTGGGGAGAGAAACGTGACTTCCGAACCGACGAAGACGCGCGCCAGCAGGCGCAACTTCCTCAAGGTCGCCGGGCTCGCCGGCGCTGGCGCCGTCGCCATGCCGCAGGTCAGCCGGGCGCAGACCGTGACCTGGAAATTCCAGTCGACCTGGCCGACCAAGGACATCTTCCACGAATTCGCCGGCGACTTCGCCAAGCGCGTCAACGACATGTCGGGGGGCAGGCTGAAGCTCGACGTGCTCGCCGCCGGCGCGGTGGTGCCGGCCTTCCAGATGCAGGACGCGGTCGCGGCCGGCATTCTCGACGGCGGCCACGGCGTCTCGGCCTATTGGTACGGCAAGAACAAGGCCTTCTCGCTGTTCGGCACGCCGCCGGCGCTGGGCTGGGACGCCACCAACTTCCTCGGCTGGATGAACTATGGCGGCGGCTACGACCTCTACAACGACCTCGTCCAGAACCAGCTCAAGCTCAATCTCGTCGGCTTCTTTTCGGGGCCGATGCCCTGCCAGCCGCTCGGCTGGTTCAAGAAGGAGCTGAAGACCGCCGACGACTTCAAGGGGCTGAAGTACCGCACCGTCGGCCTCGCCGCCGATCTCAAGCGCGAAATGGGCGCTGCGGTGACCATCCTCGCAGGCGGCGAGATCGTGCCGGCGCTGGAGCGCGGCGTGATCGACGGGGCGGAGTTCAACAACCCGTCCTCCGACTCGATCCTCGGCTTCCAGGACGTCGCCAAGGTCTACATGCTGCAGAGCTACCATCAGGCGGCGGAGAGCTTCGAACTGCTCTTCAACAAGACCAAGTTCGATGCGCTGGCGCCGGAGCTCAAGGCGATGGTGAAGTTCGCGTCCGAGTCCGCGTCCTCGGACATGAACTGGAAGGCGCTCGACCGCTACTCCAAGGATATCGAGGCGTTGCGCGCCAAGGGCGTCAATGTCGTGCCGACGCCCGAAGCGATCCTCAAGGCGCAGCTCGCGGCCTGGGACAAGGTGCTGGAGAAGCTCGGCGGCGAGAACGCCTTCTTCAAGAAGGTGGTGGATTCGCAGAAGGACTGGGTGAAGCGCACGGTTTCTTTCCAGCGGCTCAACGAGCCGTCGCGCGACCTCGCCTTCAACCACTTCTTCAAGACCTGACCAGGTCCGCCCGATGAAGCTTCGCCCGCCACCGTTCGCGGTGGTGGGCGTTCTGCGCCCTCGATTCCAAGCAGCAGGCAGCGGATACGCATGGGACTGATCCTGGCGATCGACAAAGTGAATACCGCCATCGGCAAGCTCGCCGGCTGGACCATCCTGATCCTGACATTGGCGATCAGCTACGAGGTCTTCGCCCGCTACGTGCTGCGCGCGCCGACCGAATGGGCCTTCGACGTCAGCTACATCCTCTACGGGACCCTGTTCATGCTGGCCGGGCCCTATGCGCTCGCCCGCAATGCGCATGTCCGCGGCGACTTCCTCTACCGGCAATGGGCACCCCGCACGCAGGCGCGGCTCGATCTGGCGCTCTATTTCCTCTTCTTCTTCCCCGGCATCATCGCGCTGGCCTGGGCCGGCTACAAGTTCGCGGCCTTCTCCTGGATGATCGGCGAGCACTCCTCGAACTCGCCGAGCGGGCCGCCGCTCTACCATTTCAAATCGCTGATCCCGATCGCCGGCGTGCTGATGACGGTGCAGGGGCTGGCCGAGGTCGCGCGCTGCGTCATCTGCCTGCGCACCGGCGAATGGCCGCCGCGGCTGCATGATGTCGAGGAAACCGAAAAGCTCATTCTGGAACAGGCCGCGGCTGCGCAAGGCGCGCCGGAAGCCGGGAAAGCGATCTGATGCTGCTTGGCATGGGTAATCCCGAACTGGGCGTGGTGATGCTCGTCCTGTTCATCGTCTTCATCATGCTCGGCTTCCCGATCGCCTTCACGCTGATGGCTCTCGGCGTCGGCTTTGGCTACTGGGCGATGGGCGATACGGTCTTCAACCTGGTGGTGCAGCGCACCTACTCGGTGATGGCCAACGACGTGCTGGTCTCGATCCCGCTCTTCATCTTCATGGGCTACATCATCGAGCGGGCGAACATCCTCGACAAGCTGTTCCATTCGATCCAGCTCGCCCTCGGCAACGTTCCCGGCTCGCTCGCTATCGCGACGCTCGCGACCTGCGCGATCTTCGCGACCGCGACCGGCATCGTCGGTGCGGTGGTGACCCTTATGGGACTGCTCGCCTTCCCGGCAATGCTGCGGGCCGGCTACGACGTCAAGCTCTCGGCCGGCGTGGTCTGCGCCGGCGGCTGCCTCGGCATCCTGATCCCGCCTTCGGTGATGCTGATCCTCTATGGCGCGACGGCCGGCGTCTCGGTGCCCAAGCTCTATGCAGGCGCGCTGTTCCCGGGGCTGCTGCTCGCCGGCATGTACATGCTCTATGTGCTGATCCGCTGCTGGCTGAACCCGGCGCTCGCGCCGAAGCTGCCTAAGGAGCAGACCGATGTGCCCTGGACCACGGTGGCCTGGGCGCTGGCGACGAGCTTCTTCCCGCTGACCCTGCTGATCATGTCGGTGCTGGGCGCGATCTTCTTCGGCATCGCGACGCCGACCGAGGCGGCGGCCGTCGGCTCGCTCGGCAGCCTGATCCTGGCCGCTGCCTATCGTTCGCTGAGCTACAGCAAGGTCAAGGAGTCCGTTATCCTGACGGCGCGGACCTCGGCGATGGTCTGCTGGCTCTTCGTCGGCTCCTTCATCTTCTCGTCGATCTTCGCGATCCTCGGCGGTCACGAGCCGATCAAGAGCCTGGTCACGGCGCTGAACCTGTCGCCGACCATGTTCCTGATCGTGGCGCAGATCATCATCTTCATCCTCGGCTGGCCGCTGGAATGGACCGAGATCATCGTGATCTTCGTGCCGATCTTCCTGCCGCTGCTGGAGTTCTTCAAGATCGATCCGCTGTTCTTCGGCATCCTGATCGCCCTGAATATCCAGACCTCGTTCCTGTCGCCGCCGGTGGCGATGGCGCCCTTCTACCTCAAGGGGATCGCGCCGCCGCACGTCACCATCAACCAGATCTTCGCGGGCGTGATGCCCTATCTGGCGATCGTGCTGTTCGCGATGGTGGTGGTCTATGTCTTCCCGGGCATCGCGCTCTGGCTGCCGAAATATCTCTACGGCTAGAGTTGCGGCTGTTCGAGAATTCTCAGCCCTCATACTGAGCAGCGCTCCGCAGGAGCGCGTCTCGAAGGATGCTCCGGAAGGCTCGGGAGCATCCTGAAGCATCCTTCGAGACGCCGCTACGCGGCTCCTCAGGATGAGGGCTGAGGCGACTGTTAGAACCTACTCCTCCACGCGGCCGTCCTGGCCGCAGCGGAAGCCCGCCGCCTTCTCATCGGCAAGGCGACGGGCGGCGGCATTGGCGTCGCGGCTGCGCCCGTCGACGCTGCCGATGACGCAGGAGACGCCGTCGGGGCCGAGGCGGTAGACGACGAGGCGGCTGCCGTCGAGCTTGCCGACATTCCGGCCGGTGGCGTAGCGCAGGATCGCGGCCTGCGGCCGCCCGCCTTTCGGACCGCGCCATTCGATGGTCCGACCTGCTTCGAAGAAGCTCGCCTTGTCCGAGATCGTTTCCGCGATCGGCCGCGTGCTGAAATCGACCGAGGACGAATCGTCGCCGGCCGTCCAGATCACAGGGATGCCGGCCTTGCCGGCGCAGCGATGCACCGAGACGCCCTGGTCGTCGGGCTTTGCCTTGCGGCATTTGCCGTAGTCATGGCTGGTGTAGTCGCTGGTCCAGTTCTCCGCGACGGCGTTGCCGCCGGTCAGCGCGAGGCAGAACCCTAGAGCGATCGTCCTCATCGGCATGCGAGGCCTTCCTCCGCGGCGCTGCCCGCATCAAACGCTGCTGGTGGCGGAAAACAAGCCCTGCGAGACCGGGCCGTTGCCTGCCGTCTCGATCGAGCCGAGGGCACCTTCGATTCTTTTTTTGGGGCCTCCGGCGATTCCGGTTCAGCGGCGGACAAGGCTCGATCATGGCGAATGGTTCGCCACCCGGCTACCTGATCGGAGAACGAACATGACCCGCACCAAGAAGAGCTTCGCCGCTGCCGTCGCCGCCCTGGCGCTGGGCGCTTCCGTTTTCGCTACCTCTGATGCCGAAGCCCGCCCGCGCTATCGCGGCGCCGCCATCGGAGCCGGTATCGTCGGTGCGCTCGCGGTCGGCGCTCTCGCTGCCGCTGCCACCGCTCCGGCCTATGGTTACGGTTATGGCTACGGTTACGAGCCGGCCTATGCCTACGGCCCGGTGCGTCGCTGCCATCTGGTCGACCGCGTCAACTATTATGGCGACGTCATCGGCACCCGCCGCGTCTGCCGCACCTATTACTGAGCTTTCCCGAGGCCGTCCTCCCCGGCCAAACTCAAAGGCCCGCCAGAAGGCGGGCCTTTTTTTGTATCGCGGTCTTGTTCAGCCGCCGGTCGACATGGTCAGCGGCGGCTTCACCTCGGCGGGGATCGGCGAGACATAGCCGCCATCGGCCGCGACGCGCTTCTGGAAGTCGGCCTTGGCCGCTGCCATCAGGGCGGGATCGGTCAGCACGGCGGCGCCGGTCGCGGCCATCGCCTTGGCGACCTGGACCATCGCCTTGTGCGCAGCCGGGGTCTTGCCCTGCGCCACCACCTGCCAGGTGTGGAACGGCGTGCCGATCGCGACCGTCGGCGCGTGGGCCTGCACGGTCGGAACGACCCAGCTGACATCGCCGACATCGGTCGAGCCGATCGCCGGGTTGCGCGGGGCGTCGAGCGGCACGGTGAAGTCGGCGAGCGCCGCATCGGTCTTGGGCATGCCGATCGAGCGCCAGAGCGCGTCGATGTCCTTCTGGGTCAGCGTCTCGCGGATCTTGCGCGCGAACTCCTGGTCGGCCTCGTCGAAATGCGGCGGGCCGAGATCTTCCATGATGCCCTGCAGGGCGCTCTCCAGCGGGCCGTTGCCGACGACGTTGGAGACGGCGCTGACGATCTTCACCTCGACCTTGGTCTCGGTCATGAGCGCGGCGCCCTCGGCGATCTTCTTCACGCGGCCGACGAGCTCGAGCATGCCCGGCAGGTCGCGGGCGCGGATCGAATAGCGCACGCGGGCATGGGCCTGGACGACGTTCGGGGCGATGCCGCCGGTGTCGAGCAGGGCATAGTGGACGCGCGCGTCGCTCGGCATGTGCTCGCGCATGTAGTTGACGCCGACATTCATCAGCTCGACGGCGTCGAGCGCGCTGCGGCCTAGCTCGGGCGAGGCGGCGGCGTGCGAAGTGCGGCCGGTGAAGGTGAAGTCGGCGCGGGTATTGGCGAGCGAGAGCGGCGGCGTCACCTCCCAGAAGCTGTTCGGATGCCAGGAGATCGCGATATCGGCGTCCTTGAAGGCGCCGGCGCGAACCATGAAGGCCTTGGCGGCGCCGCCTTCCTCGGCCGGGCAGCCATAGTAGCGCACGCGGCCGGGCAGCTTGTTCTCGGCGAGCCAGTTCTTCATCGCGGTCGCGGCCAGCAGGGCGGCCGAGCCGAGCAGGTTGTGGCCGCAGCCATGGCCGTGGCCGCCGGCCTCGATCTCGCGATGCTCGGCGACGCCGGCCTCCTGGGAAAGGCCCGGCAGCGCGTCATACTCGCCGAGGAAGGCGATGACCGGGCCGCCTTCGCCGGCCTCGCCGATCACCGCGGTCGGGATATCGGCGACGTTCTCGGTGATCCGGAAGCCCTGGTGCTTCAGCTCGGCGACATGCTCGGCGACCGAGCGCTTCTCGGTGTAGCAGACTTCCGGAATCGCCCAGACCCGGTCGCTGAGTTCGATGAAGCGCTCCTTGCTGGCGTCGACATGGCGCCAGAGATCGTTGCGGTTGTCCATTTCTACGTCCCGTGTTGGGTGAGCTTTCGGCCCCTTCTCGCAAGCGTGGGGCCTCGCGTCCAGCAACCGGAGGGCATGGCGGCCCTGCCTGAGCCTATCGTTGGTGCTTGATTTTCGGGGCGGCATCAGCCTGATGCGCGCATGGCTCGCCGCAAGCTTCTCTTCGTCGCCACCGAGGACTGGTTCTTCGCCTCGCACTTCCTGCCGATGGCGCGGGCGGCGCGCGAGCTCGGCTTCGATGTCGCCGTGATCGCCCGCGAGCGCCAGCACCGGCGCGCGATCGAAGCGGCTGGCGCGCGGCTGATCGCGCTCGAGGCCGAGCGCCGCAGCCTGTCGCCCAAGGCGCTCTACCGGCAGGTCGCCGCGCTGAAGCGGCTGATCGCCACCGAGAAGCCCGACATCCTGCACTGTATCGCGCTGAAGCCGATCGCGCTTGCCGGGCTTGCCGGGAAACTCGCGGGGGTCGAGCGGCGCGTCTATGCGCTGACCGGGCTCGGCTTCCTCGGGGCCCGCGAAGGCTTTCCGGCGCAGGCGGCGCGGCTGGCGGCACGGCTCTGGCTGCGCGAGGCGATCGACGGGCCGCAGGTGCGCTTCCTGTTCGAGAACCCCGACGATCCCGTCATGCTCGGACTGGAACCGACCGATGCAACCAAGGTCGCGATCGTCGGCGGCGCCGGCGTCGACCCGCTGATCCTGATGCCGGAGCCGATGCCGCCGCAGCCGCCGCTCAAGGTCGCCGTCGTCGCGCGCATGCTCTGGTCGAAGGGCGTCGACCTCGCCGTCGAGGCGGTGACGCTGGCGCGCAAGCAGGGCGCGCGCATCGAGCTCACGCTATATGGCGCTCCCGATCCGTCCAATCCCAAGGCGGTGCCGGAAGCGACCTTGCGGGAATGGTCGTCGCGGCCCGGCATCAAATGGGCCGGGCCGACGCGCGATATCGAGGGCGTCTGGCGCGCCCATCAGGTCTGCTGCCTGCCGTCGCGCGGCGGCGAAGGCCTGCCGCGCAGTCTGCTGGAGGGGGCAGCCTGCGGCCGGGCGCTCTTGACCACCGACGTACCCGGCTGCCGCTCCTTCGTGCGGGATGGGCAGGACGGCTTCGTCGTCCCGGCCAATGACGTCGCAGCCCTGACCAAGTCGCTGATGGCGCTCGCCGGCTCGCCCGGCATGGTCGAGCGCATGGGAGCGAGCGCGCGCGAGCGGCTGCTCGCCGGCTATACCGAGCGCGACGTGATGGAGGGCGTGAAGGGCCTCTATCGCGGCCTGCTCGGCCAGCCGCAGGCGGATATCGTCGCATGAGCGAGCTGCTGGAAACGGAAGATCGGATCGGCTTCATCCGCGCCCATACGCGCCTCCTGCCGGTGCCGCATGCGCCGGAAATCTCGCTGCATGTCGCCGAGGAGGCGACCGAGCTCTGGCAGAAGACCGAGGAGGAGCTGGCGACGATCGGCCTGCCGCCGCCCTTCTGGGCCTTTGCCTGGGCCGGCGGGCAGGCGTTGGCGCGCTATGTGCTCGACCATCCGGAGGTTGTTCGCGGGCGGCGCGTGCTCGATTTCGCAAGCGGTTCCGGCCTCGTCGCCATCGCTGCGGCGAAGGCCGGCGCGGCCAGCGTGGCAGCGGCGGATATCGACGCGTTTGCCGCCGCCGCGATCGGGCTCAATGCCGCGGCGAACGGCGTCTCGGTCGCGCCACGGCGCGACGACCTGATCGGTCGGGACGAGGGCTGGGAGACGGTGCTCGCCGGCGACATCTGCTATGAGCGCGCGCTTGCCGGACAGGTGATCGACTGGCTGACGGCGCTCGCCGGGCGCGGCGCGCAGGTCTTGATCGGCGATCCCGGTCGCAGCTATCTCCCCAAGGACAAGCTCGTCGAGGTCGCGACCTATCAGGTGCCGGTAACGCGTGCACTGGAGGATGCCGAGATCAAGAAGAGCTCGGTCTGGCGGCTGGCTAGTGCGCCGTGATGGCGCTGCGGTTCGCTTTCAGTCGATCGCGTCCTTGAGATCGACCGTGCCCTGCTTGCCGATCGCGTCGTAATTGCGCTTGAGCCAGCGCTTGGCGGCGTTGCGCCCCATATCGCGCAGGCGCAGCAGGAAATCCCATTCGGCCCTGAGTCGTGAGGAACTGGTGAGCTGCGCCAGAGGCGCGCCGCCATCGATCCGGTGCATCAGCACGCGCTTGTAGTCTGACGTCGAGAGCTTGCCTGCATCGATCAGGCGGTTGACGAAGGCGATGGCGCGTAGCTCGCGCAGGAGCGAGGCGTTGAAGGTGATCTCGTTCAGCCGGTCCTGGATGGCGCGGGCATTGGTCGGCAGTTCGCGGCGCTCGAGCGGATTGATCTGGACCAGCAGGATATCGTCGCCCTGCGCCTCGTAGAACAGAGGATAGAGCGCCGGATTGCCCATATAGCCGCCGTCCCAATAGGCTTGTCCGTCGATCTCGACGGCCTGGAACAGCATAGGCAGGCAGGCCGAGGCCATCAGATGGTCGGCGGTGAGTTCCTGGCGGGTAAAAACCCTGATCTTGCCGGTGCGGACATTGGTCGCGGCGATGAACAGGTTGACGTCGGCGCAGCCGCGCACCTTGTCGAAGTCGATCAGGTCCGAGATCACCCCGCGCAGCGGATTGATGTTGAGCGGGTTGACGTCATAGGGGCTCGCCATCTTCGAGAACATCTCGAACCAGATCAGGCCGGGCGGGTGGCCATTGCTCCAGGCGCCGAGCATGGTGTCGATCAGCGAGCGCTCGGAGCCGCCATATTTGCCGTCGACGCTGATCCGGCGCCAGAAATTCTCCAGCGCCGTGCGGGCGCCGTCGGCGCCGCCATCGAGCCAGCCCTCTGCCAGCACGACGGCATTCATCGCGCCGGCGCTGGCGCCGGTCATCGCCTCGATCGCGATCCGGCCGTCGGCGAGGATCGCGTCGAGCACGCCCCAGGTGAAGGCGCCGTGGGCGCCGCCACCTTGCAGAGCGAGGTTGACCGACTTCTCCGCCTTCGGCCCGGCGAGGCCTTTGACCTGCGGGACGCGGCGCTGGCGGCGGCCGGTCACGCGGCGGTCCAGCCGCCGTCCATCGGCAGGGTCGTGCCGGTGATCGACTTCGCCGCGTCGGTGCACAGGAAGATGGCGAGCGCCGCGACCTGCTCGACGGTGACGAACTGCTTGGTCGGCTGGGCGAGCAACAGCACGTCGTTGATGACCTGCTCCTTGGTGAGATTGCGGGCCTTCATCGTGTCGGGGATCTGCTTCTCGACCAAAGGCGTCCAGACATAGCCGGGGGCGATCGCGTTGACGGTGATGCCATGGGTCGCGACTTCGAGCGCCACCGTCTTGGTGAAGCCCGCAATGCCGTGCTTGGCGGCGACATAGGCGGACTTGAACGGCGAGGCGACGAAGGCGTGGGCGGAAGCGGTGTTGATGATCCGGCCCCAGCCCTTCGCCTTCATCTTCGGCAGGGCGGCGCGGGTGGCGTGGAAGGCCGAGGACAGGTTGATCGCGATGATCTGGTCCCATTTCTCGAGCGGGAACTCGTCGACCGGCGCGACATGCTGGATGCCGGCATTGTTGACGAGGATGTCGATGGCTCCGAATTCCTTTTCGGCCTCGGCGACCATGGCTGCGATCTCGTCAGGCTTCATCATGTTGGCGGCCGAGTAGCGCGCCTTGACCTTGAACTCGGCCTCGATGCCCGCTCGTTCCTTCTCGATCGCGTCGGCATCGCCGAAACCGTTGATCACGACATTGGCACCTTCGGCGGCGAGCGCGCGGGCGTAGGCAAGGCCGATGCCGGAGGTGGAGCCGGTGACGAGCGCGGTGCGGTCTTTGAGGAACATTGCGGGCAGCTCCTGACATTCTGCGGGGAATTGCTTAGCTTACAGGCGGTGAGGGCGGCCGCGCCAGCCGGGGCGGCTGCGGTCGCCCAACGCTGCCCGATGTGATATTGCAACGCAACATGACGAAAATGCAGCCAGACGCGCACCACCATGGCGACGACCATGGCCATCTGCACGCCCATGAACGCGGCCACGAGCACGGCCTGTGCCAGCACGCCCATGACCACGCCGATCAGGCGGAGGCCGGGCTGGCGCGGGCCGAAGCCGTCTGCAGTGAGCGCGGCCTCAGGCTGACGCCGATCCGGCGCAAGACGCTGGAGGCGCTCTATGCCGATCACCGGCCGGTCGGCGCCTATGACCTAGCCGACCGAATCTCCCCGCCTGGCGGACGGCGGCTGGCGCCGATCTCGATCTACCGCGCCCTCGACTTCCTGGTCGAGCAGGGCTTCGTCCATCGGCTGAGCTCGCGCAACGCCTTCATCGCCTGCCCGCACGGGCATGGCGCCGACGAGGCCGTCGCCTTCCTGATCTGCGAGGTCTGCGGGGGGGTCGACGAGGATGCCTCGCCGGCGATGCGCAGCGCGATTCGCGGCATGGCGCAGGCCAGGCAGTTCAAGACCTCGTATCAGGTGGTCGAGATCGTCGGGCGCTGCGAGCACTGCCGAAATGCCGAGGCGGCTTGACGATCTTCCCGCAAGGGCGCAGTTCAGCCGGTGCGAACCGTTACCGGCCCTGAAATCCGGACCTCTTTCATGACCGAGCCGCTACAGATCTGCCTGCCTGAAGGTCCGCAAGCCGCACCCGCACCGCGGGCGGGCACGGTCCCGGTCATGGTCGGGCATGTCAAGGTCGGCGGCGGCGCGCCGATCGTCGTGCAGTCGATGACCAATACCGACACTGCCGACATCGCGGCGACTGTCGGCCAGGTCGCGGCGCTGGCGCGGGCGGGCTCCGAGCTCGTGCGCATCACCGTCGACCGCGACGAGGCGGCGGCGGCTGTGCCGTATATCCGCGAGCGGCTCGACATTCTCGGCATCGACGTGCCGCTGATCGGCGATTTCCACTATATCGGCCACAAGCTGCTCGCCGATCATCCGGCCTGCGCGCAGGCGCTGGCGAAGTACCGGATCAACCCCGGCAATGTCGGCTTCAAGGACAAGAAGGACAGGCAGTTCGGTCAGATCGTCGAACTCGCGATCCGGCACGGCAAGAGCGTGCGCATCGGCGCGAATTGGGGCTCGCTCGACCAGGAATTGCTGACCGGGCTGATGGACATCAATGCGCGCTCGCCGCGGCCGCTCGACGCGCGCGCCGTGATGCGCGAGGCGATGGTGCGCTCGGCCCTGCTCTCGGCGGAGCGCGCCGAGGAGATCGGACTCGGGCGCGACCGGATTATCCTTTCCGCCAAGGTCTCGGGCGTGCAGGACTTGATCGCGGTCTATCGGATGCTGGCCTCGCGAGGGGACTACGCGATCCATCTCGGCCTGACGGAGGCAGGCATGGGCTCCAAGGGGCTCGTTGCCTCCTCGGCGGCGCTCGGCGTGCTGCTGCAGGACGGCATCGGCGACACGATCCGCTTCTCGCTGACGCCGGAGCCGGGCGGCGACCGCACGCTCGAGGTCAAGGCCTCGCAGGAACTGCTGCAGACCATGGGCTTCCGCGCCTTCGTGCCTCAGGTCGCGGCCTGCCCCGGCTGCGGGCGCACGACCTCGACCGTGTTCCAGGAACTGGCGCGCGATATCCAGGACTGGATCGCCGCCTCCATGCCAGACTGGAAGCTGCGCTATCCTGGCGTCGAGGAGCTCAACGTCGCGGTGATGGGTTGCATCGTCAACGGTCCCGGCGAATCCAAGCATGCCGATATCGGTATCTCGCTGCCCGGTACCGGCGAGGCGCCGACGGCGCCGGTCTTCGTCGACGGCAAGAAGGTTATGACGCTGCGCGGTGCCAATATCGCGGCCGAGTTCAAGACGATGGTCGATGAGTATATCGGCCGGCGCTACGGGCAGGCCTATGAGCTGCGCGCCAAGGCGGCGGAGTAGCTGCGGACGGCCTGTGGCTTTGCTGCGCTTGCGCCTATGCGCGCGATACAGGCTGTGCTAGAGGCCCCGGCCTTTCGCTGCGTCGCAGCACCCGCGGAGCACCCTTGATGGGTCATGACCAGCAGAATCCGGCCCCTGCCAAGCCGGATGGGGACCGGTTCGGCCTCGAAGAACCGGCAAATGGCAGCCATTCCTCGCACAGCTATGCCGCGCTCGCCCTCGGTGCGCTCGGCGTCGTCTTCGGCGACATCGGCACCAGCCCGCTCTATGCGCTGCGCGAGACGATCCTGGCCGCGACCGGCGCCGCCTCGGGCGGCCATGGCAGCACCGTCGAGGTGACGCTCGCCGGGCCGCTGCCGCGCGAGGTGATCCTCGGCGTGCTCTCGCTGATCCTGTGGTCGCTGGTCAGCGTGGTGACGTTGAAATACGTCGTGCTGCTGCTGCGGGCCGACAATAACGGCGAGGGCGGCACGCTGACCCTGGTGGCGCTGGCGCAGCGCGCGCTCGGGCGCAGCCGAGGGGGCGTGGTGCTGTTCCTCGGCATGGCGGGCGCGGCGCTGTTCTATGGCGATGCGGTGATCACGCCGGCGATCTCGGTGCTCTCGGCGATCGAAGGCATCAAGCTGGTGACGCCGGTGCTCGACGATTACGTCGTCACCATCGCGTCGGTGATCATGATCGTGCTCTTCCTGGTGCAGAGTCGCGGCACGGCGAAGGTCGCGAATTTCTTCGGCCCCGTGATGACGCTCTGGTTCCTGACCCTGGGCGGGCTCGGAATCTACCATATCTCCGACGATCTCGGGGTCCTGGCCTCGATCAACCCCTATCACGGCCTGCGCTTCTTCATCGATCATCCCGGTCTGTCTCTGGCCGTGCTTGGCACGGTCTGCCTCGCGGTCACCGGAGCGGAGGCGCTCTACGCCGATATGGGCCATTTCGGGCGCGGGCCGATCCGCGGCGCCTGGCTCTATCTGGTCTTCCCGGCGCTGTGGTTGAACTATCTCGGCCAGGGCGCGCTGATCCTCTCGGATTCCTCGGCGATCGAGAATCCGTTCTTTCGCCTCGCGCCGCAGGGTTTCACCCTGCCGCTGGTGATCATGGCGACGATCGCCACGATCATCGCCAGCCAGGCGGTGATCACCGGCGCGTTCTCGCTGACCCGGCAGGCGATCCAGCTCGGCCTGCTGCCGCGTCTCGAAATCCGGCACACCTCTGAGCATACCTCCGGCCAGATCTTCATCCCGCGGATGAACACGCTGCTCCTTCTGACGGTGCTGCTCCTGATCTGGACGTTCAGGACCTCCTCGAACCTCTCGCATGCCTATGGCATCTCGGTGTTCGGCGCGATGGCGGTGGATTCGCTGCTCGCCTTCATCGTGATCTGGCGCGGCTGGCGCTGGAGCCTGCTGGCGACCTCGCTGGTGCTGGTGCCTTTCCTCGTCATCGACATCGCCTTCTTCTCCGCCAACCTGCTGAAGCTGTTCAGCGGCGGCTATGTCCCGGTGCTGTTCGCGATCGCACTGACGGTGCTGATGTGGACCTGGGTGCGCGGCACGCGGATCCTGTTCGACAAGACCCGCAAGACCGACGTGCCGCTGCTCGAACTGGTCGGCATGCTGACCAAGAGCCCGCCCTACCGGGTCAAGGGCATGGCGGTGTTCCTGACCAGCGACCCGGAGACGGCGCCGGCCTCGCTGCTGCACAACCTCAAGCACAACAAGGTGCTGCACGAGCGCAACGTGATCCTGACCGTGCGCTCGGCCGACACGCCGCGCGTCGCCGAAAGCGAGCGCGTCAGGCTCTCGCGGATCACCGACGATTTCTGGCGGGTCGAGATGATCTATGGCTACATGGAGAGCCCGAACGTCCCCAAGGGGCTCGCCATCCTGCGCAAGCAGGGCTTCAAGTTCGACATCATGTCGACCTCGTTCTTCCTGTCGCGGCGCTCGATCAAGGCCTCGCCGAACTCCGGCATGCCGGTCTGGCAGGACAATCTCTTCATCGGCCTGACCAAGAGCGCGACCGACGCCACCAACTTCTTCCAGATCCCGACGGGACGCGTGGTCGAGGTCGGGACGCAGGTCACGGTCTAAGCGCGAAGCGCGACCGCAAGCGGCCCGGCCTCTTTCCGGGCTCGCCGCTGCGGCAGCGCCCCGGAAAGGCCGTGGACGGCCCGGGCGCCGGGCTCAGCTCTTTCGGCTCGCGGCAAAGCGCGCCGCCGCCCGCAGCATGCCGGCCTCCGCGCCGAACGCTGCCAGCGCCGCCACGGCTGCTTCGCTGAAGCGATCGCGCTCGCGCTTCGCCGCCTCCAGCCCGAGGGCCGTGACCAGGGTCGCCTTGCCCCTGGCATCGTCCTTGGCGGTCGCCTTGCCCATCTGCTCGGGGCTGGCCTCGACATCGAGAATGTCGTCGGCGACCTGGAAGGCCGCTCCGAGCGCCCGGCCGTATTCGGTCAGCGCTGCCATGCTTCCGGCATCGGCCTGGCCGAGGCGGGCGCCGAGCGTGACGCTCGCGGCCAGCAAGGCGCCGGTCTTCATCGCCTGCAGGCGCAGGATCGCGGCCTCGCCGAGGCGCGCCGGCGCGCCTTCGGCGGGAAAGCGGCCCTCTGCGGCCAGGTCGAGCATCTGGCCGCCGACCATGCCGCCGGCACCGAGCGCACGCGACAGCATCAGGACAAGCGCAGCGCGGGTTTCGCCGTCGCGATGGGTGGCGGGGTCTGAGAGGACGTCGAAGGCCAGCGTCAGCAGGCTGTCGCCGGCGAGAATCGCGGTCGCCTCGTCGAAGGCCTTGTGCACGGTCGGCCGGCCACGGCGCAGATCGTCGTCGTCCATGGCCGGCAGGTCGTCATGGACCAGCGAGTAGCAATGGGCGAGCTCGATAGCCGCGCCGGCACGCAGGGCCTGCGGACGCTCGGCGCCGAAGATTCGAGCGGCTTCGGCGACCAGGAAGGGGCGCAGGCGCTTGCCGCCGCCGAGGGCGCCATGGCGCATAGCCGCCAGCAGGCGGGCCGGCCGGTGGATCTCGCCCGCCTCGGGTTCGTCGCGCAACAGGCTGGCGAGAAGCGCCTCGATGGCATCAGCGGTCTCGGCAAGGCCGGCGGCGAGAGCCTCTTCGGAGGCAGGTTGCGCGGAACTCATGACGCCCTCTTGCGTTCGCTCGCCGGGCCGGTGCCCAGCGTTTTGGGGCTTGCAGGAGG
Source organism: Allobosea rubneri (assembly GCF_032464875.1). NCBI lineage: Bacteria > Pseudomonadati > Pseudomonadota > Alphaproteobacteria > Hyphomicrobiales > Alloboseaceae > Allobosea > Allobosea rubneri. The sequence continues at coordinate 87,216 of NZ_JAWDID010000015.1, read as the reverse complement.
CGGGCTTCATCGTCAAGCGTGGGGCATGACAGGAATGGCAGGCAATCCGGGTCCGAAGCGCAGCGGCCTCGTGACGCGAATCATCCGCATCCTGACGATGACCATGCTGGCTCTGGCGATCAGCTTCGGCGTGGTGCTCGCGCTCTATCGCTTCGTCCCGGCGCCATCGACATTGATGCTCGGGCGCTGGCTGACCTTTCGCGAGGTGAATCGTGACTGGGTGCCGCTGGAGCAGATCTCGCCGCATCTGGTCCGTGCCGTAATCGCCTCCGAGGACCAGCGCTTCTGCAGCCATGCCGGCGTCGACTGGGGCGAGCTCAACGCCGTGTTGCAGGACGAGGACGGGCCGAGCCGCGGCGCTTCGACGCTGACCATGCAGACCGCCAAGAACCTCTTCCTCTGGCCGGGGCGTTCCTATCTGCGCAAGGCGCTGGAGCTGCCCGTGGCGCTGTCGATCGATCTCGCCTGGCCCAAGCAGCGGATCATCGAGGTCTATCTCAACGTCGCCGAATGGGGCGAGGGGGTGTTCGGCGCGGAGGCGGCAGCGCAGCTCTATTTCGGCAAGCCCGCCGCGAAGCTGACGCCGGCCGAGGCGGCGCGGCTCGCCGGAGCCTTGCCCAATCCGATCCTCCGCAATCCCGCCCGACCGAACCGTGGCCTGCAGGCTGCGGCCGGGCGGGTGCAGCGGCGCATGCAGCAGCTCGGGCCGCTGGGCGACTGTGCGTTGCCGCGCCGGAGCGCGGCGGCCTTGCCAGATTTTCGGCCGGATGCTCTAGCCAGAGCGCGCGCAAGCGTGTAAAGGCCTGCCACCTCACGAATGTGACGTCGTCGCACAGGTCGTGCGGGCGAGAGCCCGGCGCGTCCCGCGACGGCATGATGGAGAGTACCATGGCCGTTCCGAAGAGAAAGACTTCGCCGTCGAAGCGCGGCATGCGCCGCTCGGCCGATGCGCTGAAGCAGCCTGCCTACATCGAAGACAAGAACTCCGGCGAACTGCGCCGTCCGCACCATGTCGACCTGAAGTCGGGCATGTATCGCGGCCGCCAGGTCCTGAAGGCCAAGACCGAGGCCTGATAACGGGTGGGGCTCGAAGCCCCGACCGTCCAGAGAGATTCGGAAAAAGCCGGCCGCCAGGCCGGCTTTTTCGCGTTCGCGGCGATGTTCAGGCGAGACGCGCCGCGATCCGGGGCGTGCGGAGCGAGGAGCCGGCGGCCTCGCGGTAGAGGCTGGTCGCAGCGGCGGGCGTCTCGCGGTCGCGGCGGGCGAAGGGGCCGATGCCGGCATGGCTGGCGGCGAGCTGGACCAGGAAGACAGCCGGGACGAGCGCGGTCGGCGGCTTGCGCCGCTCGGTTCTGCGGCGTTCCCGAACCCCGTCCCAAATCTCTCCCGCCATTGTTCCGCTCCGAAACGCCAGGGCTTTCCGGAGCGCAGAGCTGCAAGCACGAGGCCGGTCTTAACCGCTCGTTAACGCAGTCGGATGCATCGTTTCGGCACAGATTCCGACCTCACGAATCCGGGTCCGACGGCCCCCTCCGTCGCCGAGGCCGCCGTCCGATGCCCGCGCCTTCCATCTTCGGCTCCCGCGACGAGAGAATTGTCGATCCGCGCAGCCTGCTCTCCTCGATCGGGGAGGTGGTCTACACCTGGGACATCGCCACCGACGCCCTGGAATGGGGCCCGAACGTCGCCGAGGTGCTCGGCCCGGTCGCTCCGGCGGTGCTGGCGCGTGGCCTCGCTTTCGCCGGGCTGGTCGAGCCCGGAAGCGGGCGCAGCCGCTATGATGCGATCTATTCGGTGGGCGGGCACGATTTCGGCGATGGGGTGGTCTATCGCACCCGCTATGCGGCGGATCTCGCCGGCCGCAAGATGTGGATCGAGGATGCCGGGCGCTGGTTCGTCGGCATGGACGGTAGGCCAGCCCGGGCGCGCGGCGTACTGCGGCTCGAGCGGGCGGTACGCGCCGAGGAACTCGGCGCCGAGCATCATGACCTCTGCGACCGCGCTTCGCTGGTCGAGCATGTCGAGACGGCGTTGGCCGAACATCTGCCGGCCGAGCGGGGCCTCGTCGTCCTGATCGGTGCGATCGACGAGCTTGCCCGCCTCAACGACGATTTCGGCCATGAGGCGACCGACGAGATCATCCAGGAAGTGCAGGAGCGTCTGCGCTCGGTGATGCGCCGGCGCGATCATCTGATGCGCTATTCCGGCAATCGCTTCGCCATCCTGCTGTCGGGCTGTCCGGCGTCGCAGGTCGAGGTGGCGGCGCAGCGCTTCATCAAGGCCGTCGCGCAGTCCGCGATCGAGACCTCGCGCGGCATCGCGCTGGCGCGGCTGCGGATCGGCGCGGCGGTCGCGCCGGACCTGTCACGGGAGGGCGGCGCACTGGTCGCAGCTGCCGAGAATGCGCTCGCCGGAGCCAAGGCCGGAGCCGTCGATGCGGCAGTGATCGCCCGGCGCAGCGTCGCGCGCGAAACCCGTGGCGGGACTGCGAGCCATGACATCGAGGCCGTGGTCGCGCTCAACGAACGCCGGGTCCGGCTCGCTTTGCAGCCCGTTGTCAGCGCGGCCACCCGCGTACCTGTCTTCAATGAGGCGCTGCTGCGGGTCGAGAGGGCGCAGGGCGAGGGCTTCCTCGCCACGCCGGAGCTGATCCCGGTGCTCGAGCGGCGCGGTCTGATCAGGCTGTTCGACCATCGCGTGCTCGAGCTCGTCATGGCCCTGCTGGCCGAGCAGCCGCAGATGGTGCTTTCGGTCAATGTCTCGCCGCGCTCGCTCGCCGACCCGGAATGGCTCGATGCCTTCCTGGCCTGCACCGGCGGCCGCAGCGCCGAGACTTCGCGGCTGATCGTCGAGGTCACCGAGACGGCGACGATCGACGATTCCGCGCGGATGGTGAAGCTGCTGACGCGGATCAAGGAGCAGGGCGCGCGCATCGCGATCGACGATTTCGGCGCCGGCCACACCTCGCTGCGGCATCTGCGCGCCTTCCCGATCGACATCCTGAAGCTCGACGGCGCCTTTACCCAGAATCTGCGGCGCTCGACCGATGACCGGTTCTTTGTGCGCACCTTGCTGGAACTGGCGCGCCATCTCGAAGTCGAGACGGTGGCGGAATGGGTCGACGACGATCTTCAGGCCGCGATGCTGCGCGACTGGGGCGTGACCTATCTGCAGGGCCACCTGGTCGGAAAGGCGGAACTTTGGCAGCCCGACCAGGCACGGGCCGAGCCGCTGCGCGAAGCCGTCTGAGGCGTCCGGGCGGCGAGGCAGCCGCCCGTTGCAATAGCTGTTCGCGCGACTGGCGCGCCTACCCGTTCACTTGCTCTTGGCGAGCTTGTCGAGCCGCTCCCGCATCTCGTTGAGCTCGCGCTTGAGATCGCCGAGCTCGGCGTTTTCTGGCGCAGCCGACGGGGCTTCCGCCTGCGCCTTGGCTGCCGCCGCGGCAAACGGGTTGAAGAGCTGGAAGGCCTCGGTGAACATCGTCATGTTGGCGCGGGTCTGGGCCTGGATCGCGTCGAGCGCGCCGGTGCCGAAGGTGCCGCCGCCGAAGGCCTTGCTCATCTGCTCACGGAACTGGTTCTGTTCCTTGGTCAGATTCTCCATCGAGAATTCGAGATAGCGCGGCACCAGGGCCTGCATGCTGTCGCCATAGAAGCGGATGAGCTGGCGCAGGAAGGTGATCGGCAACAGGTTCTGGCCGTCCTTGCTCTCTTCGTCGAAGATGATCTGCGCCAGCACCGAGCGAGTGATGTCCTCGCCGCTCTTGGCGTCGTAGACGACGAAATCCTCGCCGTTACGCACCAGCCCGGCGAGATCTTCCAGCGTGACGTAGGAGCTTGTGCCCGTGTGGTACAGCCGACGATTGGCGTATTTCTTGATGACGGTCGCTTCTTTGTCGCTGGCCATAGATACCCACGCGCCTTGCTCCGGCCGTCCGCCCCGGGATCGGGACGGAGCCGGAAAACGGTTCCCCGCCAGACGATAGCTCGTCGGCGCCCTGCTGCAAGTTTTTTGAGCGCCGTTGCGGCAGGGCCGGCCGTTGCCTCGATGATAGGCTTCGCCCCATGGCCGGCTTGACGGCGTCGCCGCGCCCTTCGAAGGTGCGGAGGACAGTTTGCCGGACCGCCGGAGGCGGGAGGCGTGAGAGAACCGGAGGACAAGCCAATGGCTGATACTGACATCGTGATCGTGGGCGCTGCGCGCACCGCAGTCGGCGCCTTCAACGGTGCCTTCGCCAATACGCCGGCTCACGATCTCGGCGCCGCGGCGATCAAGGAGGCGCTGAAGCGCGCCAAGGTCGAGGCCGGTGAGGTCGACGAAGTGATCATGGGCCAGATCCTGACCGCCGGTCAGGGCCAGAACCCGGCCCGCCAGGCGGCGATGATCGCGGGCATCCCGCAGGAGGCGACCGCCTGGGGGCTCAACCAGCTCTGCGGTTCCGGCCTGCGCGCCGTCGCCATCGGCCTGCAGCAGATCGCCAATGGCGACGCCGACATCATCGTCGCCGGCGGCCAGGAATCGATGTCGATGTCGCAGCATGCCCAGCATCTGCGTTCCGGCACCAAGATGGGCGACACCAAGTTCATCGACACGATGATCAAGGACGGGCTCTGGGACGCTTTCCACGGCTACCATATGGGCACCACCGCCGAGAACGTCGCGACCAAATGGCAGATCAGCCGCGAGGAGCAGGACCGTTTCGCCGTCGGCTCGCAGAACAAGGCCGAGGCCGCCCAGAAGGCCGGCCGCTTCAAGGACGAGATCCTTCCCTTCACCGTCTCGACCCGCAAGGGCGACATCATCGTCGATGCCGACGAGTATCCGCGCCATGGCGCGACGCTCGAGGCGATGGCCAAGCTGAAGCCCGCCTTCTCGAAGGACGGCACCGTCACCGCCGGCAACGCCTCGGGCATCAATGACGGCGCCGCGGCGCTCGTGGTGATGACCGCGAAGGAAGCCGCCAAGCGCGGCCTGACGCCGCTCGCCCGCATCGCCTCCTGGGCGACCGCCGGCGTCGATCCGGCGATCATGGGCTCCGGGCCGATCCCGGCGACCCGCAAGGCGCTGGAAAAGGCCGGCTGGAAGATCGGCGATCTCGACCTCGTCGAGGCCAATGAGGCCTTCGCGGCCCAGGCGCTGGCGGTCAACAAGGACCTCGGCTGGAACCCCGACATCGTCAACGTCAATGGTGGCGCGATCGCGATCGGCCATCCGATCGGCGCCTCGGGCGCGCGCGTCCTGGTGACGCTGCTGCACGAGATGGCCAAGCGCGACGCCAAGAAGGGCCTCGCCACGCTGTGCATCGGCGGCGGCATGGGCGTCGCCCTGGCTGTGGAGCGCTGAGCCGCCGACCATGCCCAAGCAGACCACGCTCTACCGCTACCTGACCGGGCCCGATGACGCTTCGTTCTGTCATCGGGTTTCGGAGGCGCTGAGCCGTGGCTGGGTGCTCTACGGGCCCCCGACCCTGACCTATGACGAGAAGGCGGGGCGCGTGATCTGCGGACAGGCGGTCATCAAGGATGTGGACCGGGCCTACGAGCCCGGTCTCGATCTCTCGCAACAATAAAGCGGCCGAGGGGCCGGCCCAGAGGGAGGAGCAGACGATGGCTAGGGTTGCTTTGGTGACTGGGGGCACGCGCGGCATCGGCGCGGCGATCTGCAAGGCGCTGCAGGAGGCCGGTCATACGGTCGTCGCGAGCTATGCCGGCAATGACGAGGCTGCCGCCAAGTTCAAGGCCGAGACCGGGATACCCGTCTACAAATGGGATGTCGGAGACTACGACGCCTGTGCAGCCGGCATCGCCAAGGTCGAGGCCGAGGTCGGGCCGGTCGACATCCTCGTCAACAATGCCGGCATCACCAGGGACGGCTTCTTCCACAAGATGACCAAGGACCAGTGGTCGGCCGTCATCCGCACCAATCTCGACTCGCTGTTCAACATGACGCGGCCGGTTATCGAGGGCATGCGCGGGCGCGGCTTCGGCCGGATCATCGTGATCTCCTCGATCAACGGCCAGAAGGGCCAGATGGGCCAGGTCAACTATTCCGCCGCCAAGGCCGGCGATATCGGCTTCGTCAAGGCGCTGGCGCAGGAGAACGCCAACAAGGGGATCACCGTGAACGCGATCACGCCGGGCTATATCGGCACCGACATGGTCGCCGCCATGCCCGAGGAGGCGCTGAAACGCGTCGTCGCCGGCATCCCGGTCGGCCGCCTCGGCAAGCCCGAGGAGATCGCGCAGACGGTGGTCTTCCTCGCCTCCGACAACGGCGCCTTCGCCACAGGCGCGACCTTCGCCGTCAATGGCGGCCAGTACATGGCCTGACGCCCCACGGCGCGCCGTCTTCGCGGCGGCGCGTCGCCGGTTTCGGTGACGAGGCGGCATAGGCAGGACGGGGCCGCTCTGCTAAGCGGAGCGCCGTCCTCCCGAGCTCGACGCCGATGACCTCCCGCACCGCCACCGCGACCGGCTTCGTCGCCATCCTGCTCTGGTCGACGCTGGCGCTGTTCACGGCGATGAGCGGACGGCTGCCGGCCTTCCAACTCGTCGCCATGACCTTCGTGATCGGCGGCCTTTTCATCCTCGCGATCGCGGCCGCGCGGGGGCGGCTGCATCTGGCCCGGCCGACGCCGGCTTCCTTCCTGCTCGGGCTCTACGGGCCGTTCGGCGACACCGCGCTCTATTACGCCGCGGTCAAGACGGCGCCGCCGGCCGAGGCCAATCTGATCCATTATCTCTGGCCGCTGCTGATCGTGCTGTTCGCGGCGCTACTGCCGGGCGGCGGGCTGATGCTGCGCCATCTCACCGGAGCCCTGATCGGGCTCGTGGCGACGGCGGTGCTGATCTCCGGCAGTCTCGGTGCCGGCGGTGGCGGCATCCAGCTCGGCCATGTGCTGGCGGCGCTCGGTGCCTTCGTCTGGGCGAGTTATTCAGTGGTCTCGCGCCGCTTCGCAGGCGTTCCCTCGGAGAGCCTCGGCGTCACCATGCTCGGCTGCGCCGCCGCGGCCCTGGCCTGCCATCTCGCCTTCGAGCAGACCTTGTGGACGCCGAGCCTCGTCGAATGGGGCGGGGTGCTGGGGCTCGGCCTCGGTTCGACCGGGCTCGCCTTCATCTGCTGGGATATCGGCATGAAGAAGGGCGACGTCTCCCTGCTCGGCGTCGCCTCCTATGCCGCCCCCGTGCTCTCCACGATCATCCTGGTGCTCGCCGGCTATGCTGCGGCGAGCTGGCTGCTCGCCCTGTCCTGCGTGCTGATCGTGGTCGGGGCGCTGGTCGCGAGCTTCGGTCCGGGAGCCGGAAGGCCGCCTCAGCGGTCTAGCACCCGCGTCTCATAGGCATAGATCGTACGGAAGCCGAGCCGGCGATACATCTCGAAGGCGAGGCCGTTGCTCTGGTCGACCTGGAGATAGGCGAGGATGCAGCCCTGCGCCGCGGCCCAGCCCATCAGGCCGAGCATCAGTTTCTTGCCGAGGCCCTTCCCGCGCAGGCTCTCGTCGACGATCACCGCGCCGATCTCGGCCATGCCGCGCTCGGCGACGCTCATCGCATAGGCGGCGGGGCGGCCCTCATGCAGCAGGGTCGCGAAGGCGGCCGGCAGGCGCACGCCAGAGACGATGGCGGACAGATGCTCGCGATTGCGCTTGTTGCCGGTCTGGTGGCTGCAGACGCCGCTGATCCAGGCCTCCGTCGCCAGCGGATCGACGAGCATCTCCGGATCTTCCGGATGCCGGGCAGGATCGAGCTCGGCGACCATGCCGAAGGAGGCGGTCTCGATCCGGTAGCCGCGCGCGGCGAAGCGCCGGCGGGCGCTTTCGGCGACGAGTGGCGTGAAGCGGATGCGCGGCGGCAGGCCGGCTTCGGCATAGAGCTTTTCGATGAAGGCCAGGGTGCCATCGTCCATCTCGGCGTCGGCCTGCAGGGCCGAAGCGGAGTTGGCGCGGCCGGAATAGCCGTTGGCGAAGCGCACCACCCAGTCGTCGATGACCAGCGTGGCCGGGGCAGGCCAGGCATTGACGATGCGGCTTTCGCAGGCGCGGACCAGCGCGAGATCGGTGACGGGCTTGTCCATGCTCAGTGATCCCCGGGCTGCCAGCCCGGCTCCGCCATTTCGAAGGCTGAGAAGGCGAAGCCCGGCGCGACCGTGCAGCCGACCAGTGTCCAGCCGCCCAGCGTGGCGGCACTCTGCCAGCAGCCCGCGGGCACGACGATCTGCGGGCGCTGGCCGGCGGCGAGATCCTTGCCGAGATGCTGGCTCGAGGCGCTGGCGCCGTCCTGCGACAGGCTGAGCGCCAGCGGCGCGCCAGCATAGTGATGCCAGATCTCTGCCGCGTCGACACGGTGCCAGTGCGAGCTCTCGCCGGCGTCGAGCAGGTAATAGATCGCGGTCGAGAAGCCGCGGCCTTCCGGCCCCTGCGGGTCGCGGAAGGTCTCGCGGTAATGCCCGCCCTCGGGATGGGGCTTCAGCTCGAGCAGCGCGATGATGCCGGCCGCATGCAGGCCGTCTAGCGGTGGACTCATGGTTGTGGTCCTGTGTGATGTCCTGGTCCCTCAGCCCTCATCCTGAGGAGCGATCGCAGATCGCGTCTCGAAGGATGCTTCCAGCGTGCTCTGGATCATCCTTCGAGACGCCGCTGCGCGGCTCCTCAGGATGAGGGCTGAAAAGGCCGTCGCTCAGAACTTGTTCTTGGCTTCGCGCAGCGCCGCGAAGACCTCGCCGGCGGGCTTGCCGACCAGGCCGAGCGTGGCTGCGAGAGCGCCTTCGCCGGCGCGGAAGAACGGGTTCGTCGCCTTCTCCTCGGCGATCGTCGTCACCGCCCAGAAGCGGCCCTCGGCCTTGGCGGCCTCGGCTTCGGCGAGGCGGGCGGCGACAGCCGGATTGCTCGGGTCCATCGCCGCGGCGAAGCGGCCGTTCGATAAGGTGTAGTCGTGGCCGGTGATCAGCCTGGTCGCGTCCGGCAGCGCCATGATGCGGGAGAGCGAGATCCACATCGCATCCATGCGACCAGGCATGACGCGGCCGCAGCCCATCACGAAGACGACGTCGCCGACGAGTGCGAGGCGGGCTTCCCGGCTGACCAGGCTGACATGCCCCTCGGCATGGCCCGGCGTCGCCCAGACTTCGAAATCATAGGCGCCGAGCGCGACATGGTCGCCTTCGCCGATCACGACGTCGACCGGCGCGGCGCCGCGGGCGGCCGCGGGCGCAAAGACCTTGGCCCCGGTCGCCTGCTTCAGGGTGAGGATGCCCTGGACATGGTCGGCATGCTCATGCGTGACCAGCACCTGCGAGATCCGCCAGCCCTTGGCCCTGGCCGCGGCAAGGACCTCGGCGGCATCAGGTACGTCGACCGCGGCGCAGACGCCACTGGCCGGGTCGTGAAGCAGGGCGCCGGCATTGTCGCTGAGCGTGCGGAAGACATGGATGTCGAGAGGCATGGCAGGCTCCGGGGCGCGGGCAGCGAGTCGCTGCCGCAATGGCGATCGAGCCGTTCATAGCGGCTTTGCCGGGCCAAGCCCAACACTACGCAGCGTCAGATGCCCTTGCGCTCGCCCGCCGCCTGCGCCATCTCCGTGGTCATGGCTCTCGATGTCGTCGACCTGCGCGCCTTCTATGCCAGTCCGCTCGGGCATGTGGCGCGCCAGGCGGTCGGACGGGTCGTGATAAGGCTCTGGCCGCATTGCCAGCGCCAGCGCCTGCTCGGGCTCGGCTTCGCGACGCCCTATCTGCCCCTGATCGGAGGCGAGGCCGAGCGTGTCATCGCCTTCATGCCGGCTGCCCAGGGCGTGCTGAACTGGCCGTCGCAGGGCCTCTCGGCCTCCGCCCTCGTCGAGCCCACCCTGCTGCCGCTGCCGACCGCCTCGGTCGACCGTGTGCTGATCGTGCACGCGCTCGAGGAGACCGAGAGCCCCGAGGACCTGCTCGAGGAGGCTTCGCGGGTACTCAACCCCGGCGGCAGGCTGATCGTGATCGTGCCGAATCGACGCGGGCTCTGGGCAAGGATGGACACGACGCCCTTCGGTCATGGCCGACCCTTCAGCCGCAGCCAGCTCGAGAACCTGATGCGCCGGGCGATGTTCTCGCCCGAGAACTGGGCCGAGGCGCTCTATGTGCCGCCATTGCGCCGGCGCCTGTTCCTGCGCTCGGCCGGGGCCTGGGAAAAGTTCGGCGCGGGCCTCGCGCTGCCCTTCGCCGGCGTGCATGTCGTAGACGCGACCAAACAGTTCTATCGCCAGGCGCCGCTGCGGGCGACGCGCCGCAGTTTCGCCTTCCGGCCGGTGTTGTTGCCGCAGCCGACGCCGTCCCGCCGCCTGACCCGGGATCGTGGTGCGTCACCGCCGCCGGGTTGACAATCGCGTCGGGGCGCGGCCAAGGTCCGCCGCTTTTTCTTAGGTTCCCCGACCGTAGCCGCAGCGCGGACGCGTCTCCCTTCAGGATGTGGGACCAGAACTGGATGTCGATGCGAAGCTATCTGGATTTCGAGAAGCCGGTCGCCGAACTGGAGGCCAAGGCTGATGAGTTGCGGGCCCTGGACGCCAAGGGCGACGGCTATTCGCTGACCGAGGAGATCGGGAAGCTGGAGGCCAAGGCCGGACAGTCGCTCAAGGAGCTCTATGGCGCCCTGACGCCCTGGCAGAAGACTCTGGTGGCGCGCCACCCGCAGCGGCCGCATTTCCTCGATTACTGCTCCGGGTTGATCGACGAGTTCACACCGCTGGCCGGCGACCGCGCCTTCGGCGAGGACGAGGCCATCGTCGGTGGCTTCGGCCGCTTCCGCGGCGAGCCGGTCTGCGTCATCGGCCAGGAAAAGGGCAACTCGACCGAGACCCGCATCCGGCACAATTTCGGCATGCCGAAGCCCGAGGGCTATCGCAAGGCGGTGCGCCTGATGGAGCTCGCCGACCGTTTCGGCCTGCCGGTGCTGAGCTTCATCGACACGGCCGGCGCCTATCCCGGCATCGAGGCCGAGGAGCGCGGCCAGGCCGAGGCGATCGCGCGCTCGACCGAGACCTGCCTTGCCCTGCGCACGCCGAGCGTCGCGCTGGTGATCGGCGAGGGCGGCTCAGGCGGTGCCATCGCGATCGCGGCCGCGAGCAAGGTGCTGATGATGGAGCACGCGATCTATTCGGTGATCTCGCCGGAAGGCGCGGCCTCGATCCTCTGGCGCGACACGGCCCGCGCCCAGGACGCCGCGACGGGCATGAAGATCACCGCGCAGGACCTGCTGAAGTTCGGGATCATCGACAAGATCGTCTCGGAGCCCACGGGCGGGGCGCATCGCGAGCCGCAGCTCGCGATCGAGCGCGCCGGGGCGGCGATCGCCGCCGCGCTGTCGGATCTTTCCGGGCTCAGCGCCGACGAGATCGTGGAACGGCGGGCGGACAAGTACCTCGCGATCGGCCGCTCGCTCTGAAACGGGCGCGGATCCGGCCCGTCGATTTGCCGGGATTTCAGCATATGGCCATCCCGGCAAGGCCTGTGGTAAGGAACGGTCAAGCCTAACGGTTCTAAATCCGGGCAAGCGGCATAATTTGGCCGCGATGCCTGATGCATGGTCGGGTCAGACGGCCGAGCGATGGGAATGACGACGTGGCATTGAAACATCTCGCGCTGACGGCCCTGATCGCCCTTTCCGTGGCCGCCTGCGAGGAGGATCGCTATCGCGGCTCGCAGCGCCACAACATTCCGATCCCGTCCGCGACCTATGCGCTCATGTCCGAGAAGGGCGTGACCAAGAGCCAGCCGATCGTGATTCGTTCCTACAAGAAGGAATCGGAGCTGGAGGTCTGGAAGAAGCGCTCGGACGGTCAGTACGTGCTGCTCAAGACCTTCCCGATGTGCCGCTGGTCCGGCCAGCTCGGCCCGAAGATCCGCGAAGGCGACCGGATGGCGCCGGAAGGCTTCTACGCCATTACGCCGGCGCAGATGAATCCGAACTCGTCCTTCTACGTCTCGTTCAACATGGGCTATCCCAACGCCTATGACCGCTCGCATGGTCGCACCGGCGCGCATCTGATGGTGCACGGCGCCTGCTCCTCGGCCGGCTGCTATTCGATGACCGACGACCAGATCGGCGAGCTCTACGCCCTGGTGCGCGAGGCCCATAACGGCGGGCAGCGGGCCGTTCAGATGCAGGCCTTCCCGTTCCGGATGACGCCGGAGAACCTCGCCAAGCACCGGCTCGACCCGAACATGGCGTTCTGGAAGAACCTGAAGGAAGGCTCGGACTATTTCGAGATCGCCAAGGATGAGCCCGCAGTCGGTGTGTCCGGCGGCCGCTACGTCTTCAATGGTGGCGGCAATACGTCGGTCTCGCAGGCGGTCGCGCAGAAGCGCCAGCAGGACGACGTCCAGGTCGCGGCGCTGGTTGCCAAGGGCACGCCGGCGGTCAAGCTGATCTATGACGACGGCGATCAGCATTCTTCCTTCAAGCGCCAGCTGGCGCAGTCCGGTGCCGACGCGATGAACAAGTCGGTCGCCTGGGGATCGCGCGATGTCGGCATCAGCCGCGTCGACTCGCTGATCGGCCCGCGCGTCGTCGTCCTCGACGACAAGGGCCGGACGAAGGCGACTGTCCGGGCCGAGTCGGCCGACAATGACGCGGTGCTCGCTGCCGTACGTGGCGCTGCCGAGCAGCCTGCGGCGGAAGCCAAGCCGGCAACTGCGGTCGCTGCCGCAGCCACTCCTGCCAGCCCTGCGAAGCCGGCCGATGCCGCGACGCAGGTCGCCAAGGTCTCGCCCGGTGCGGCCACGCCCGCGCCGATCCAGACGGCCGCCAGCGCCGAGCAGCCCTCCTTCTACCAGCGGGCGCTCAGCTTCGTGCCGCTGCTGGGCGGCTCGTCCGAGCCGAAGGCGGAGACGGCGCCGATCGCCTCGGTCGTTCCCGAGACGCCGCAGCGCACTGTGGCGCCGCTGCCGCCGCGCCGCTCGCCGGCCCTGCGCACTTCGCGTCTGGATCAGCCTGATGCGGCGTATGCGAGCCAGCCGGCGACGCGCTGAAATCTGTATCGGCGCTCTGTCGCGCTGAGATAAAAATATCACGCCCGTCGCCATTGCTGGCGGCGGGCGTTTTGCTAGGCACGGAAACGCTCGCCGAGGCCCTGTCTGCCTAGTCGTTGGGCGTGCTGCAAAAAACCTCATCTTGCCGGTTTTGGAGCATCGCAAGCGTAATCGAGGCGGATGCGCGAAGTGAATCGCGCATGGAACCCTTCGACGGAGCTTTCGATGGTCTTTGGTATTTGCAGGCTTGCGACGGCCGCCGCGGCGCTGTCGATCTCGCTGGCGGCCGCTGGCATGGCGCAGGCCTCCGACCTGCCGAGCCGGAAGGCTCCGCCGCCGGCGCCGGTTGCACCCAGCATCACCTGGTTCGACATCGCCGTCAGCGTCAAAGGCATGACGGACTACAATTTCCGCGGCATCTCGCAGACCGACCGCAAGCCGGCGATCCAGGGCGGTGCCGAGCTGCAATTCTACGACAACCTGTTCTATGCCGGCGTCTACGCCTCGAATGTCGATCTCACCACCAGCCCGACGGCGGAGGTCGACTTCTATGCCGGTATCCGGCCGAAATTCGGCCCCTTCACCGTGGATGTCGGTGTCTGGCAGTACTACTACCCCGGTGAGAAGCAGTATATCGATCTGGCTGGCGGCTACTGGACCCCGAGGAACACCGATTTCACCGAGGTCTACGGTAAGCTGTCCTATAATTACGAGGACAAGCTGATCGTCGGCGCCAATCTCTTCTACGCCTGGGACTGGCTCGGCACGGGCGCGACCGGCACTTATGGCGCGCTCACCGCGAAGTACAACCTGCCCTTCCTCGAGGGGCTCGCGATCTCCGGCGAACTCGGCCGCTACTGGATCGGCACGCCCAATGCCAGCATCTACTTCCCCGCGCCGGTCAACCTGCCCGACTACACCTACTGGAACGCAGGCCTCTCCTACACCTGGAAGAACCTGACGGCGGATGTGCGCTATCACGACACCAGCCTGTCGAAGACCGAGTGCTTCGCGCTGACGGCCGATCCGCGTGGCATCGTCTCGGGCTCGGGCCGATCGAAGTGGTGCAACCCGACCGTGGTCGGCACGCTCTCCTTCGACATCACCGCGAGCAGCGTCGGCATCTTCGCGCCGAAATAGTGCAGCCTGGATTCCGGATGCGACCTCGAAAGCCCGCGGAAGCGGGCTTTCTGCCTTTCTGGCTCCGCGCTGGCCAGTTCGGGCGCGGCCATGGCAGGCTTGGGCCAGAGAATGCCGGGAGCCTGCCTTGCCTGAGACTGAAGCCATCGACGCCCTCGCCGAGACCATCGCCACCGCCCGGCTCGCCCGCACGCCGCTGCCGGCACAGGGAGGCAAGGCGCCGCCCGACGTCGCTCAGGCCTATGCTGTGCAGGGCGCCGTGCATAGGCGGCTGGCAGCCTCGCGCTTCGGCCGGCGGAGCGGCTGGAAGATCGGCTGCACCACGCCGGTGATGCAGGACTATCTCGGCATCGGCCACCCTTGTGCCGCCGGGCTCTTCGCCGGCTCGAGCCATGCAAGCGGCGCCGTGCTGCGCCATGGCGATTTCGTCCGCGTCGGCGTCGAGTGCGAGATCGCGGTCAGGCTGGCGCATGATCTTGCCGGGGAGGGAGCGACCGCGGACAGCGTGCGCGGCGCGGTCGGCGCGGTGATGGCGGCGATCGAGATCGTCGACGACCGCTATGTCGACTGGCAGACCATCGGCACGCCGATGCTGATCGCCGACGACTTCTTCGCCGCCGGTTGCGTGCTCGGTGCGGCGCTGGCACCGGACGCGCTGCCGGATCTCGCCGGACTGCATGGGCGCACGCTGGTCGACGGCGTCGAGGTCGGCACCGGTGTCGGCGCGGACGTGCTCGGCCACCCATACACGGCGCTGGCCTGGCTCGCCGATCACGCGCTGGCGCGAGGCGAACCGCTGCGGGCCGGCGAGACCGTGCTGCTCGGCAGCCTGGTGAAGACGCAATGGGTGCCGCCGGGCGCTACCGTCCGGGTCGAGATCGAGGCGCTCGGCGCGGTCGAGGCGCAGTTCGCTGTCGGCTGAGGTCGCGCCTTCGCGCCGTGTTGGCTGGCGAGCGGCTAGCGCGAGATCGCGGCGCGCATGTAGTTGCGCGGCGCGGTTCCGAGCCTGCGCTTGAACATCGTGGTGAAGGCCGCGACGTTGTCGTAGCCGGCCAGCATGGCGATGTCGGTGACCGATGCGCCTTCGGCCAGCTTTGGCAGGCACGCGAACAGGCTCGCCTGCTGGCGCCAGGCGACGAAGCTGAGGCCGGTCTCCTTCTGGAAGAAGCGGGTGAAGGTGCGCCTGCTCATCGCCAGTCTGCCGGCCCAGTCGTCCAGCCGTTCGGTGACCGAGGGCGCCGCCATATAGGTTCGGCAGAGCGCGGCGAGCCGCTTGTCCGAGGGGAAGGGCAGGCCCAGTGGTCTTGCCTCCAGCGTTGCGATCTCCTCTGCCAGCAATTCCAGCACGAGGGCGACCTTGCGCGTGCCCGGCTCCGCATCGCGCAGGCGGATCGCCTCGTCGATCAGCGCGCGGGCGAGGTCGGTGACGCCGAGCACCAGCAACATGCGCGCTGCAAGATCGCCGAGCCCGGGCAGGAGATAGACCGATTTCATGTCGACATCGCTCAGCATCTCGACGGAATGCTGCAGGCGCGCGGGGATGAGCAGCGCATGGCCGGGCGGGACCATCCAGCAACCCTGCTCCGTCTCGACAAGCACGACGCCGGAGAACGCGCAGAGCAACTGGTCCTGACGATGGCAGTGGAGCGGGACCTTGTAGCCTGCGGGATTGTCCGAGCTGTGGACCAGCACATCGGCTTCCGACCGGGCGATCCAGCCGAGACTGCGGTGGTGGCGATCCTCGAGCGCCTCCAGGCTTTGGCGCGGCAACTGTCTCATCTTTGGCCCAAACGCGAAGGTTTTTGACCGAAACACGAATGAAGGTCATCGGCAAGCTCTGTAGAAGAGCCTCGCGCGATCAGCCCGCGCGCAGGAGATCAAGTCGATGGTCGCAGTCGCCCCGGAAGTCCGCCCGCGTTTTGAAAAGGCGACGACCTCGATCCTGCTCGCCGTCAGCGTCTGCCATCTGCTCAACGACGTCATGCAGTCGCTGCTGGCCTCGCTCTACCCGTTGTTCAAGGCCAATTACGGTCTGGATTTCGTCCAGATCGGCCTGCTGACCATGGCGTTCCAGGTCACGGCCTCGCTGCTGCAACCGGTGGTGGGGCTGGTGACCGATCGCTGGCCGATGCCCTATTCGGCGCCGGCGGGCATGGCCTCGACCTTTGGCGGGCTGATCCTGCTCGGCAATGCCCATAACTTCACCGTGCTGATCGTCGCAGCCTGCCTGATCGGCTTCGGCTCGGCGGTCTTCCATCCGGAGGCGTCGCGGGTGGCGCGGCTCGCCTCTGGGGGGCGGCATGGCCTGGCGCAGTCCTTGTTCCAGGTCGGCGGCAATCTCGGCTCGGCGCTGGGGCCGCTGCTGGCGGCCTTCATCGTCCTGCCCTTCGGCCAGGGCAGCGTTGCCTGGCTCTCGGTGATCGCGATGGCGGGCGTGCTGATCCTGACCCGGGTCGGGCACTGGTATGCGGCCCATCGCCGGGCCCAGGCAGGACGCCCGGCCGTCAGCCGCAGCTTGCCGCTGCCGGGGCGCCGCGTCGCCTTCGCCCTGTTCGTCCTCGTGCTGCTGACCGCGACCAAGAATGTCTACATGGCGAGCATATCGAGCTATTTCACCTTCTACGTCATCGAGCAGTTCCAGCTTGGCTTTCGCGACGCGCAGCTGATGCTGTTCCTGTTCCTTGGCGCCGCGGCGGTCGGCACCTTCGCCGGCGGGCCGATCGGCGACCGGTTCGGTGCGCGTTTCGTGATCTGGTTCTCGATCCTCGGCGTCATCCCGTTCGCGCTGCTGCTGCCCTATGCCAACCTGTTCTGGACGGGTGTGCTGAGCGTCGCGATCGGCCTGATCTTCGCCTCGGCCTTCTCGGCCATCGTCGTCTTCGCGCAGGAGCTGGTGCCGGGGCGGGTCGGCTTGATCGCCGGCATGTTCTTCGGCCTCGCCTTCGGGGCGGGCGGCCTTGGCGCTGCCCTGCTCGGCGGTTTCGCAGATGCCTATGGCATCGCCTTCGTCTACCGCGTCTGCTCCTATCTGCCGCTGCTGGGCCTGCTGACCATCCTGCTGCCGCGACTGCCGCAGCGCAGGTAAACCCGAGCGGCACGGTTCATCGCGGACTGGCCGGGGTCGTAGGCCCAGCCTCCAAGAAAAAAGCTCCGGCCGACGGCCGGAGCTTTTCCATGTGTCAGTGGCTGCTGCCGGGACGGCTCAGACGAACTGGCCGTGGCAGTGCTTGTACTTCTTGCCGGAGCCGCAGGGGCAGGGCTCGTTGCGGCCGACCCTGCCCCAGCTCGCGGGGTCGTTCGGGTCGCGCTCGGCGACGGCGAGGTCGCCCTCGATGGCGGCGAATTGCGACTGGCTACCGAAGAGGCCGGCCGGCGGCGGCGGCAGTTCGCCTCCGGCCTGATCGAAGCCAGGGCCAGCCTGCTCGGGCGCGTCGAAACGCACTTCGATGCGCATCAGATTGCCGGTGACCTGCTCGCGCAGGCGGCCGATCAGGCCGTCGAACAGCTCGAAGGCTTCGGCCTTGTACTCGTTCAGCGGGTCGCGCTGGGCATAGCCGCGCCAGCCGATCACCTGCCGCAGATGGTCGAGGGTGACGAGATGCTCGCGCCAGAGATGGTCGAGCGTCTGCAGCAGCACCTGCTTCTCGACATAGGTCATCACCTCTTCGGTGTTGCGCTCGATCCGGGCGGCGTAGTCCTCGTCGGCGATCTTGCGGATGCGCTCGCGCAGCTCGGCGTCGGCGATGCCCTCTTCCTTGGCCCAGTCCTCGATCGGCAGGTCGAGGTTGAGATAGTTGGCGACGTCCTCGCGCAGGCCGGCGGCATCCCACTGCTCGGGATAGGCCTCCTCGGGGATGCGGCGCGAAACGGTATCCTCGACCACGCCATGGCGCATGTCGTCGATGGTCTCGCGCACGCTCGCCTCGCGCATGAAGTCGCGGCGCTGCTCGAACACGACCTTGCGCTGGTCGTTCATGACGTCGTCGTATTTCAGGATGTTCTTGCGGATGTCGAAGTTGCGCGCCTCGACCTTGCCCTGCGCCTTCTCGACCGCCTTGTTGATCCAGGGGTGGACGATGGCCTCGCCCTCCTGGAGGCCGAGCTTCTGCAGCATGCCGTCCATCCGGTCGGAGCCGAAGATGCGCATCAGATCGTCCTGCAGCGACAGGAAGAACTTCGAGCGGCCGGGGTCGCCCTGGCGGCCGCCGCGGCCGCGCAGCTGGTTGTCGATGCGGCGGCTCTCGTGGCGCTCGGTGCCGATGATGTAGAGGCCGCCTGGGCGGGTCATCGTCTTGGCCGGGCGCGAGCCCTTGGCCGGTTCCAGCTCGATCGTCTCGGAAGCGTTGAGCACGATCTCCTTGAAGCGCGCGACCTCGGCCTCGATCTCCTTGATCTTCGCCTGCTTCTCCGGCCCGTCCTCCATGCCGGCGGTCTCATGGGCGACGCGCATCTCGACATTGCCGCCGAGTTTGATGTCGGTGCCGCGGCCGGCCATGTTGGTGGCGATGGTGATCGCGCCGGGCACGCCGGCCTCGGCGACGATGAAGGCTTCCTGCTCGTGGAAGCGGGCGTTCAGCACGGCGAACTGCTTGGCGCTCTTGCCCGAGCGGGCGGCGGAATAGAGCTTGTCGAGCGCGCCCGGCTGGGTGAAGTCGATCTGCTTGAAGCCGGCGGCGATCAGCATCTCGGCGACCATCTCGGACTTCTCGATCGAGGCGGTGCCGACCACGACGGGCTGCAGGCGCTCGCTGGCGCGTTCCAGCTCCTTGATGATCGACTGCACCTTCTCGGGGAAGGTGCGGTAAACCTCGTCATCATCGTCGATACGGGCGACGGGGACATTGGTCGGGATCTCGACCACTTCGAGCTTGTAGATCTGCTCGAACTCGTCGGCCTCGGTCGCGGCGGTGCCGGTCATGCCGGCGAGCTTCTTGTAGAGGCGGAAATAGTTCTGGAAGGTGATCGAGGCCAGCGTCGCGTTCTCGGGCTGGACGGTGACGCCCTCCTTGGCCTCGAGCGCCTGGTGGAGGCCCTCCGAATAACGCCGTCCCGGCATCATGCGGCCGCTGAACTCGTCGATGATCACGACCTCGTCGCCGCGGACGATGTAGTCCTTGTCGCGGGTGAACAGGGTGTGGGCCCGCAGCGCCTGGTTGACGTGGTGCACCAGCGTGACGTTGGCGGAGTCGTAGAGGTCGCCCTCCTTGAGCAGGTCGGCCGCC
This sequence comes from Allobosea rubneri, assembly GCF_032464875.1. NCBI lineage: Bacteria > Pseudomonadati > Pseudomonadota > Alphaproteobacteria > Hyphomicrobiales > Alloboseaceae > Allobosea > Allobosea rubneri. The sequence continues at coordinate 67,852 of NZ_JAWDID010000015.1, read as the reverse complement.
CGCAGCAACTCCTCGATATGCTCGTTGCCGGCCTCGGTCAGCGCCACGGTGCGCTGCTTCTCGTCGACTTCGTAGTCACCGGGGACCAGTCCCGGCAGGACCTTGTCGATCGAGACGTAGAGATCGGACTTGTCGTCGAGCGGGCCGGAGATGATCAGCGGCGTGCGGGCTTCGTCGATCAGGATCGAGTCGACCTCGTCGACGATCGCGAAATGGTGGCCGCGCTGGGTCATCTGCGCGACCTCGTACTTCATGTTGTCGCGCAGATAGTCGAAGCCGAACTCGTTGTTGGTGCCGTAGGTGATGTCGCAGGCATAGGCACGCTGGCGCTCCTCGTCGTCGAGGCCGTGCACGATGATGCCGACGCTGAGGCCGAGGAAGTTGTAGATCCGGCTCATCCACTCCGCGTCGCGGCGGGCGAGGTAGTCGTTGACGGTGACGACGTGCACGCCATTGCCGGCGAGCGCGTTGAGGTAGACCGGCAGCGTTGCGACCAGGGTCTTGCCTTCGCCGGTCTTCATCTCGGCGATGGCGCCCTCATGCAGCACCATGCCGCCGATCAGCTGCACGTCGTAGGGGCGCTGGCCGAGGATGCGCTTGGCGGCCTCGCGCACCGTCGCAAAGGCAGGGACCAGCAGCTCGTCGAGCGATTTTCCTTCGGCGATCTGCTTGCGGAAGGTTTCCGTGCGAGCCTTCAGCTCATCGTCCGAGAGCTTCGCGACCTCCGCTTCGAGGGCGTTGATGGCGGCGACACGGGGCTGGTAGCCTTTGACCCGCCGGTCGTTCGACGAGCCGAAGAGTTTCTTTGCGAGCGCGCCAAGCATGTCCGGTCTTTCCATGGGCGCTTCCGGCTGCGGGACCCGGCACGAGGCGGGCGTGGCCGAAAGCGGATAATCCTGAAATCACGCGCGTGTTTAGACGCGTGCGGGCGCGCGGTCCAGCGCGCGCTTGCTGTCGAAGAGGTTGCCGTTCCATCGGAGACGACGCTGCGCATGTGGGGGCGGGCGTCCCGCCTGCCAAGAGGAAGGCAGCGGCGAGAGGCCGCGGAACCTTCGATGCCGGTCGCGTTGATGTGCACGCGCTCTGCCTTGCCAAGGCCCTCATCAACTGGCACTCAGCCTGCCGATCCGTTTTTCGCGCCGTTCATCGAAAGGCCCTGACCCGATGGTTGTTTCCCGTCTCGCCGTGCTGTCGTTCAGCCTCGTGCTGGCCGCGGCTGCGCCGGCCTTTGCGCAGCAGGACAAGGTCGTCGCCAAGGTCGACGGCATCGAGATCACCGAGAGCGAGCTCGCACTCGCGGCCGACGATCTCGGCGAGCGCACCGCCCAGCTGCCCGAAGATCGCAAGCGCGAGGAACTGATCAATTTCCTGGTCGACCTCAAGCTCGGCGCCAAGGCTGCCAAGGCCGCCAAGATCGGCGAGAGCCCGGAATTCGCCAAGCGCCTGGCCTATAGCCGCGACAAGCTGCTGCTCGACGACTATCTGACGAGCGAGTCCAAGAAGGCGGCGACGCAGGAAGCCGCCAAGAAGCTCTTCGACGACACCGTCAAGACGCTGAAGCCGGAGGAAGAGGTCCGCGCCCGCCACATCCTGGTGCCGGAGGAGGCCCAGGCCAAGGCGGCGCTGGAGCGGCTGAAGAAGGGCGAGGACTTCGCCAAGGTCGCCGGCGAGCTCTCCAAGGATCCGGGCTCGGGCAAGGAAGGCGGCGATCTCGGCTGGTTCGCCAAGGAGCGGATGGTGCCTGAATTCGCCGAGGCCGCCTTCAAGCTTGAGAAGGGCCAGCTCTCCGAGCCGGTGAAGAGCCAGTTCGGCTGGCATGTGATCAAGCTCGAGGACAAGCGCACCAAGCCGCTGCCGACCTTCGACGAGGTCAAGCCGCAGATCGAGCAGTACCTGGTCCGCAAGGCGCAGCAGGACATCATCGTCGGCCTGCGCGACAAGGCCAAGGTCGAGCGCCTCGACCAGCCGGCCGCGGCGCCTGCGCCGGCGGCGCCGGCCGAGCCGAAGAAGCCCTGAGGCAGGCTTAGCGGGCGCCTCGGAAGAGGGGCGCCCGAAATGCCCGGGAGCCGGCCCGGGCATGATCTGCACGCCGGTATTGCCTGCTTGTTTTCCGCACGCTGCTGCGGCACATCGAAGCGCCTCAAAAGGAGACGCACCGATGGCCGGCAAGGATGTTCCCGTTTCCCCGCTCGCGCCGAAGCGCCAGCCCAAGGTTCCGGCGGTGCCGGGCGTGCGTTTCGCCACGGCGGAAGCCGGCATCCGCTACAAGGGCCGCACCGACGTGCTGCTGGTCCTGCTCGACGAGGGCTCGCAGGCCGCCGGCGTCTTCACCCGCTCGAAGTGCCCGTCCGCGCCGGTCGACTGGTGCCGGGCCAACCTGCCCCAGGGCACGGCCCGGGCCGTGGTGGTCAATTCCGGCAACGCCAATGCCTTCACCGGCCTGAAGGGCCGCGATGCCGTGGCACTGACCGCGAAGATCGCCGCCAAGGCCGCCGGCTGCAAGCCGGAGCAGGTCTTCATCGCCTCGACCGGCGTGATCGGCGAGCCGCTCGACGCGACCAAGTTCGAGGGCGTGCTGGCGGATTGCGCCGGGCGTGCCGCGGATGGCCCCTGGCTCGACGCCGCCAAGGCGATCATGACCACCGACACCTTCCCCAAGGCGGTCTCACGCAAGGCCAAGATCGATGGGCATGAGGTGATCATCGCCGGCATCGCCAAGGGCGCCGGCATGATCGCGCCCGACATGGCGACGATGCTCTCCTTCGTCTTCACCGACGCGCCGATCGCCGCACCTGCGCTGCAGGCCCTGCTCGGCAAGGGCGTCAAGGGCTCGTTCAACGCGATCACGGTCGACAGCGACACCTCGACCTCCGACACGCTGATGCTGTTCTCGACCGGCAAGGCGCGCGCGCGGGGCGTGCCCGAGATCACGGACCCCGCAGATCCCCGGCTCTCCGGCTTCAAGCGGGCGCTGAACGCGCTCCTGCTCGAGCTCTCTCATCTGGTCTGCAAGGACGGCGAGGGCGCGCGCAAGTTCGTCGAGATCCGGGTGCACGGCGCCGCTTCGTCGCGTTCGGCCAAGAAGGTCGCGCTCTCGATCGCCAATTCGCCGCTGGTCAAGACCGCGATCGCTGGCGAGGACGCCAATTGGGGCCGCATTGTCATGGCCGTCGGCAAGGCGGGCGAACCGGCGGACCGCGACCGGCTCGACATCTCCTTCGGCGGGATCATGGTGGCGCAGCAGGGCGCCCGCGCACCGTCCTATGACGAGACCGCCGTCTCCAACTACATGAAGGGCGAGCATATCGTCATCACCACCGATCTCGGGCTCGGCCGGGGCAAGTCCACCGTGTGGACCTGCGATCTCACCAAGGCCTATGTCGAGATCAATGGTGACTATCGCTCCTGATCGGGCTGCCCAGGCGGGCCCCAGCCGGGCCTTCGTCATCGGCAACCTTCTCGGCTGCTCCTTCTTCTGGGGCTGCAGCTTCCTGTTCATCAAGCTGATGGCGGCCGACGTCGCGCCCTGGGCGATCGCGGCAGGCCGTGGTCTGCTCGGCGCGGCGACACTGTCGCTGTTCGTTTTGGCCCGGCGGCAGAGCCCGCTGCCGCGCCGCCACGAGATCGGTCACTGGCTGGTGCTCGGCACCACCAATGGCTGGCTGCCGAACGTGCTGGTCGCCTATGCGCTGATCCAGCTCGCCAGCGGCCCGGCGGCGATGATCCAGGCGGCGGGACCGCTGGTCACCGCCCTGTTCGCCCATATGCTGTTCGCGGAGGAGCGGCTCAGCCGGCGCCGGTTCGGCGGCATCCTGGTCGGCATGGCCGGCGTCGCGATCCTGATCGGCCCGCGGCTGGTCGAGGGCGGCGGCACGGCGCTCAGCGTGCTCGCCATGGTCGGCGTGATGCTCTGCTATGCCGTCGGCAATCTCTACACCCGCGCGGTTCCGGCCAAGGCCGGCGATCCGATCCGCCTCGCGCTCGGCCAGCAGGTCGTCTCCGGCTCGGGAGCGCTCCTGCTGACGCTCGTGTTCTCGGGCTGGGCGGCCCTGTCGGCGCTGCAGCCGCACTGGCAGGCGATGCTGGCGCTCGGGGTGCTCTCGACCGCGATCCCGATGACGATCTTCATGCGGCTGATCCGAGCCGCCGGGCCGACGCGGGCGGCGATGACCGGCTATCTCGTGCCGGTCGTCGCTACCGTTATGGGTGTGCTGGTGCTCGGTGAAACGCTGGAGTTGCGGCAGCTCGTCGGAGGCGTCATCATCCTTGCAGGCGTCTTCCTCGTGACGACGGCGCCGGCGGGGGCGAAAGCGGGATGAAAGCTGCGGCGTGTGTGCTGGGCCTTGCGGTCCTGCTGGGGGCCTGCGTCGAGCGCCGGCCAATGGCGAGTTCGTCCTTCTCGGCGGAAGAAGCGGCCTATGTCCGCGAGCCGGGGCACGGGGTCATCGTCGGTCACGCCTTCCGAACAAGGGCCAAGGGCCAGGTCGTCAACGCGGCTGGCGAGGTGGTGCGGCTGGTGCCGGCGACCGCCTATGCGAGCCAGCGCTTCGCTAGCCTCTACGGCCGCGCCAAGTTCATCCCGGCGGCCAGCTACCCGCAGGAGGAACCGGATCCGCGCTACGCCGAGTACACGCGTACGACCAAGGCTGAGGCGAATGGCCGTTTTGCCTTCGACAAGGTGGCGCCGGGCCGCTATTTCGTCACCACCCAGGTGATCTGGGGCGAGGAGGACGCGCTCTTTCGCGAGGGCGGTTCGGTCTATGACGAGGTGACGCTGACCGGCAAGGAAACCGAGCCGGTGCAGGTCATCCTTTCGGGAAAATGAGGCTTCGTGAAACTGCTGCTCGTCGTCGCCTGCGCGCTGGTCGATTCCGATAACCGCGTCCTCGTCACCCAGCGCCCCGAGGGCAAGGCCCTGGCAGGGCTCTGGGAGTTCCCGGGCGGCAAGCTCGAAGCTGGAGAGCGGCCGGAGCCGGCGCTGATCCGCGAGCTTTCCGAGGAACTCGGCATCGAGGTCAAGGAAGCCTGCCTCGCGCCGCTGACCTTCGCCAGCTACGCCTATCCCGAGTTCCACCTCCTGATGCCGCTCTATATCTGCCGGCGCTGGGAGGGCTCCGTCTCGTCACGCGAGGGGCAGGCGCTGAAATGGGTGCGTGCGAGCAAGCTGCGCGAGCTCGCCATGCCACCGGCCGACGAGCCTCTGATCCCACATCTGATCGATCTGCTGGGGGCGTGAGCCGCTGCGACTGATGCCATTCGCGTCATGGTCGGGCTTGTCCCGCCCATCCACGTCTTGGCTTCACTTGTCAGGCTCGGTGCCCAAGACGTCGATGCTCGCCACAAGGGCGAGCATGACGTCGAGCCTCTTGTGAGGCTTGATATTCCCGCCGCTCAGCGCGGCAGGATGGTCTCGCCCATCAGGTGCTTGTCGATCGAATGCGCCATCTGGCGGCCCTCGCGGATCGCCCAGACCACGAGCGACTGCCCGCGGCGCATGTCGCCGGCCGCAAACACCTTCTCGACCGAGGTCTTGTAGGCGAGCATGTTGGCCTCGACATTGCCGCGTCCGTCGAGCTTGACGCCGAGCTTGGCGAGGAGCCCGTCATGGACCGGCGAGACGAAGCCCATGGCGAGCAGGACGAGATCGGCCTTGAGGTCGAACTCGGTGCCGGGGATCGGCTTGAAGCCGGCATCGACCTTGGCGCAATGCAGGCGCTTCACCTTGCCGTTCTCGCCGGAGAACTTCAGCGTGCCGATGGCGAAGTCGCGCTCGGCGCCTTCCTCATGGCTCGACGAAGTCCGCAGCTTCAGCGGCCAGTTCGGCCAGGTCAGCTGCTTGTTCTCCTTCTCGGGCGGCTGCGGCATGATTTCGATCTGGGTGACCGAGAGCGCGCCCTGGCGGACCGAGGTGCCGATGCAGTCCGAGCCGGTGTCGCCGCCGCCGATGACGACGACATGCTTGCCGCCGGCGAGGATCGGGCGGGCATTGCCTGATGTTTCCGGCTCGCCGCCATTGCGGCGGTTCTGCTGCGGCAGGAAGTCCATGGCGAACTGGACACCGTCGAGGTCGCGGCCCTCGATCGGCAGGTCGCGCGGCTTCTCGGCGCCGCCGGTCAGGCCGATCGCGTCGTACTGCGCGAGCAGCTCCTGCGGGTCGATGTCGATGCCGACATTGACGCCGTAATGGAAGACGACGCCTTCGGCCTCCATCTGCTGAACGCGGCGCTCGACATGCGACTTCTCCATCTTGAAGTCGGGAATGCCGTAGCGCAGCAGGCCGCCGGCGCGCGCCTGGCGCTCATAGACATGGACCTCGTGGCCGGCGCGGGCGAGCTGCTGCGCGGCGGCGAGGCCGGCCGGGCCGGAGCCGATCAGGGCGACCTTCTTGCCCGTCTTGACCGAGGCCGGCTCGGGCTTGATCCAGCCCTCCTGCCAGCCCTTGTCGACGATGGCGCATTCGATCGACTTGATGGTGACCGGGGTGTCCTCGAGGTTCAGCGTGCAGGACGCCTCGCAGGGCGCGGGGCAGACGCGGCCGGTGAACTCCGGGAAATTGTTGGTCGAGTGCAGGTTCAGCAGCGCCTCGCGCCACTTGTCGTTGTAGACGAGGTCGTTCCAGTCCGGGATCTGGTTGTTCACCGGACAGCCATTGTGACAATACGGGATGCCGCAGTTCATGCAGCGCGCCGCCTGGTCGCGGGTCGCCTCGGCGCCGAGCGGGATCACGAACTCCTTGTAGTTCCTGATCCGGTCGGAGGCCGGGAGATACTTCCGGTCGCGCCGGTCGATTTCGAGAAAGCCGGTTACCTTGCCCATCGTCTCACTCCGCCGCGACCGAGACGCCGGCCTGGGCCCGCTCGATTTCCATTAGTGCCCGCCGGTATTCGACCGGCATGACCTTGACGAATTTGGGCAGGTACTCCGCCCAGTTCTCCAGGATCGCCTGCGCCTGTGCCGACCCGGTGTACTTCAGGTGGTCGGCAATGAGCTGGTGCAGGCGCTCGGCGTCGTAGCCCGACATGTTGGCCATGACGTCGATGCGGCCCTTGAACTCGAGATCGCCGCCATGATGGTAGAGGCGCTGGGTCAGCTCCTCCTCCTCCGGCACCGGCTCGAGATCGACCATCGAGAGGTTGCAGCGCTTGGCGAAGCTCTTGTCCTCGTCGAGCACATAGGCGATGCCGCCCGACATGCCGGCCGCGAAGTTGCGCCCGGTCTGGCCGAGCACGACGACGACGCCGCCGGTCATGTATTCGCAGCCATGGTCGCCGGTGCCCTCGACCACCGCGATGGCGCCGGAATTGCGGACCGCGAAGCGCTCGCCGGCGACGCCGCGGAAATAGCACTCGCCGGAGATTGCGCCGTAGAGCACGGTGTTGCCGACGATGATCGCGTCCTCGGCGACGGCGCGAGACTTCGGATCGGGGCGGATGATCAGCTTGCCGCCGGACAGGCCCTTGCCGACATAGTCGTTGGCCTGGCCGGTGAGGTCGAGCGTCAGGCCGCCGGCGACCCAGGCGCCGAAGCTCTGGCCGGCGGTGCCGGTGAGCTTCACCGTGATCGCATCGTTCGGAAGGCCGGCCGCGCCGTGGCGCTTGGCGATCTCGCCGGAGATCATCGCGCCGGTCGAGCGGTCGACATTGCGGATCGCGCTCTCGATCACCACCGGGGCGCCGGTATCGAGCGAGGCGCCGGCCTTGGCGATCAGCGTGCGGTCGAGCACCGACTCGATCGGATGGTTCTGACGCTCGACATTGCGGATGGCGACGCCTGCGCCGGCTTCCGGCTTGTGGAAGATGCGGGCGAAGTCGAGCCCCTTGGCCTTCCAGTGGTCGATCGCCTGCTTCTTGTCGAGCCAGTCGGAGCGCCCGACGAGCTCGTCGAAGCTGCGCACGCCCATCGCGGCCATGATCTCGCGCACGTCCTCGGCGAGGAAGAAGAAGAAGTTGATGACGTGCTCGGGCTGGCCCTTGAAGCGCTTGCGCAGCACCGGATCCTGCGTCGCGACGCCGACCGGGCAGGTGTTGAGATGGCATTTGCGCATCATGATGCAGCCGGCCGCGATCAGCGGCGCGGTGGCGAAGCCGAACTCGTCGGCGCCGAGCAGCGCGCCGATGACGACGTCGCGCCCGGTGCGCAGGCCACCGTCGACCTGCAGCGCGATGCGGCCGCGCAGCTTGTTCATCACCAGGATCTGGTGGGTCTCGGCGAGGCCGATCTCCCAGGGCGAGCCGGCATGCTTGATCGAGGTCAGCGGCGAGGCGCCGGTGCCGCCCTCATAGCCGGCGATGGTGATGTGGTCGGCGCGGGCCTTGGCGACGCCGGCGGCGACGGTGCCGACGCCGAGCTCCGAGACCAGCTTGACCGAGACGTCGGCGGCCGGGTTGACGTTCTTCAGGTCGAAGATCAGCTGGGCCAGATCCTCGATCGAGTAGATGTCGTGGTGCGGCGGCGGCGAGATCAGGCCGACGCCCGGCGTCGAATGCCGGACCTTGGCGATGCGGGCATCGACCTTGTGGCCGGGCAGCTGGCCGCCCTCGCCGGGCTTGGCGCCCTGCGAGACCTTGATCTGCATCATCGCCGAATTGACGAGATATTCGGTGGTGACGCCGAAGCGGCCGGAGGCGACCTGCTTGATCGCCGAGCGCATCGAGCGCCCGTCCGGCAGCGGCACGAAGCGTTCCGGCTCCTCGCCGCCCTCGCCGGTGTTCGACTTGCCGCCGATCGCGTTCATCGCCAGCGCCAGCGTCGAATGCGCCTCGTGGCTGATCGAGCCGAAGGACATGGCGCCGGTCGAGAAGCGCTTGACGATCGAGACCGCGCTCTCGACCTCGTCGAGCGGCACCGCCTGATGGCCGAGCTCTTCGGCCATCTTGACGTGGAACAGGCCGCGAATGGTCGAGAAGCGCTGGCTCTGGTCGTTGAGCAGGTCGGAATAGGCCTTGAACTTGTCGCGGGCATTGCCGCGCACCGCATGCTGGAGCAGGGAGATGTTCTCCGGGGTCCAGGCATGGTCCTCGCCGCGGATGCGGTAGGCGTATTCGCCGCCGACATCGAGCGCATCGCGATAGACCGGCGAGTCGCCGAAGGCGTCGCGATGGCGGCGCACGGTCTCTTCGGCGATCTCGGCAAGGCCGACGCCCTCGATCGAGGAGATGGTGCCGCGGAAATACGCGTCGATGAACTCGCTGCGCAGGCCGACCGCGTCGAAGATCTGGGCGCCGCAATAGGATTGGTAGGTCGAGATGCCCATCTTCGACATGACCTTGAGCAGGCCCTTGCCGATCGACTTGATAAAGCGCTTGACGACCTCGTAGCGGTCGACCTCCGGCGGGAACTCGCCGGCCTCCAGCAGCGCCTCCATGGTCTCGAAGGCGAGATAGGGGTTGATCGCCTCGGCGCCGAAGCCGGCGAGCAGGGCGAAGTGGTGGATCTCGCGCGGCTCGCCGGATTCGACGACGAGGCCGACCGAGGTGCGCAGGCCCTTGCGGATCAGGTGATGGTGGACAGCCGCCGTCGCCAGCAGCGCCGGGATCGGGATGCGGTCGGCGCCGACCTGCCGGTCGGAGAGGATGATGATGTTGTAGCCGCCGTGCACCGCGGCCTCGGCGCGCTCGCAGAGCCGCGCGATCGCGCCTTCCATGCCGGTCGCGCCTTCGCGCGCCGGATAGGTGATGTCGATCGTCTTGGTGTCGAAGCGGTCCTCGTAATGACCGATGCAGCGGATCTTCTCGAGATCGTCATTGGTCAGGATCGGCTGACGCACTTCCAGGCGCTTGCGCCGCGAGGTGCCTTCCAGATCGAGGATGTTCGGCCGCGGCCCGATGAAGGAGAGGAGGCTCATCACGAGCTCCTCGCGGATCGGGTCGATCGCGGGGTTGGTGACTTGGGCGAAGTTCTGCTTGAAATAGGTGTAGAGCAGCTTCGACTTCGACGAGAGCGCCGAGATCGGCGTGTCGGTGCCCATCGAGCCGACGGCTTCCTGGCCGGTCACCGCCATCGGCGCCATCAGGATCTTGGTATCTTCCTGGGTGTAGCCGAAGGCCTGCTGGCGATCGAGCAAGGCGACGTCGGTGCGCGAGGCGCGCGCCTCCACCGGCGGCAGCTCTTCCAGGACGATCTGGGTGCGCTTCAGCCAGTCCTTGTAGGGATTGGCCTGGCAGAGGCTCTGCTTGATCTCGTCGTCGCCGATGATGCGGCCCTCTTCGAGGTCGATCAGCAGCATCTTGCCGGGCTGGAGCCGCCACTTCTGGACGATCTTCTCCTCCGGGATCGGCAGTACGCCGAATTCCGAGGCGAGCACGACCAGCCCGTCATCGGTGACGAGGTAGCGGGCGGGACGCAGGCCGTTGCGATCGAGCGTCGCGCCGATCTGGCGACCGTCGGTGAAGGCGATCGCGGCGGGGCCGTCCCACGGCTCCATCAGCGCGGCATGGTACTCATAGAAGGCGCGGCGGCTCTCATCCATCAGCGGGTTGCCGGCCCAGGCCTCCGGCACCAGCATCATCATGGCGTGGGCGAGCGAGTAGCCGCCCTGGACCAGGAATTCGAGGGCGTTGTCGAAGCAGGCGGTGTCGGACTGGCCCTCATAGGAGATCGGCCAGAGCTTCGAGATGTCGGCGCCGAAGAGCTCGGAATCGACCGAAGCCTGACGCGCCGCCATCCAGTTGACGTTGCCGCGCAGCGTGTTGATCTCGCCGTTATGGGCGACCATCCGGTAGGGATGGGCGAGGCGCCAGGACGGGAAGGTGTTGGTGGCGAACCGCTGGTGGACGAGGGCGAGCGCGCTCTCGAAACGCGGATCGGTCAGGTCCTTGAAGTAGGAGCCGAGCTGGGTGACCAGCACCATGCCCTTGTAGACGATGGTCCGGCAGGAGAAGGAGACCGGATAATAGGTCGCGGTCGCCCGGTCCTGGCGCTTGTAGACCTTGTTCGAGACGGACTTCCTGAGGACGTAGACCTTGCGTTCGAAATCCTCCTCGTCGGCGATCTCGGCCGGACGGCCGACGAAGATCTGCCGGTGGGTCGGCTCGGTTTCCTTGACGGCTTCGCCGAGGTCGCTGTTGTCGACCGGCACGTCGCGCCAGCCGAGGAAGATCAGGCCTTCCTCCTCGACGGTCTGGGCGACGATCTCCTCGCAGACGGCGCGGTTCTCGGCGTCCTGCGGCATGAAGAACTGGCCGATGGCGTAATGGCCGGGCTCGGGCAGCTCGATGCCGATCTTCGTGCATTCTTCCTTGAAGAAGCGATGCGGGATCTGGGTGAGGATGCCGCAGCCATCGCCGAGCTTGGGATCGGCACCGACGGCGCCGCGATGGTCGATATTGTGCAGGATCTGCAGGCCCTGCGCGACGATCGCATGGCTCTTGCGGTTCTTCATGTCGGCGATGAAGCCGACGCCGCAGGCGTCCTTCTCATAGGAAGGATCGTAGAGGCCCTGGCGCTCCGGCATGGCGGGATCGCGCACGTCCGGGAAGCGCTCATTGGCGCCTTTGGCCAGGGGCTGTGCCACTACCAGGTTCGCTCCGCCGCGTTCGCGCATCGTCAACTCCGCTGCCGAAGGGGGCCGGCTTCCGCCAGCGCCCGTCAAAAATTCACACGGTTCCGTGCCGCCACCGGTCAGCCCTGCTCGCTTGCGAGGACCGGGCCGGTTTCGTCTCGTTTTCGAAGGTCGCTTGCGCCTTTTAGTCCCGCGCCCGCGCCCTTCGCAGGCGCGCAGGCTGCTAGGCCCAGTCGCGCCTGGTCAGGCCGACGTTTTACGGGCGGCGCGTGCACGGATGGCTTCGGCGATATTGGCCATGCCTTCCGTCATGCTCCGCTCCATCGTTTGGCGATCGCCCGGCCAAGCTCGCCGGTGTCGCTCACGTGAAAAATGGGACAGCATCACTGTCCTAACGTCTCGAACTTGCCAGAATTCCAATCTGGGCACAAGCGGCGATTTTGCGCTGCATCGAAATTTTATTGCTAATTGCGTGATCGGTTCGACATTTTCACATCATTGGCCGCCTCGGGCCAGCCCGGAAGTTGTTTCTTCGCGCTTGGCGTGCACTGCGGTGACGACATGGCGGTGCGGCGGCGAGAGGATGGCGCGGCGTCGGTCGATCCCCGACAACAGCGTCCGGACCGGTTTGCGGAAGGGTGACATGAATTTCGTCAGCGACAATCTCGCCGGGGCGAGCGCTCCCGTTCTGCAGGCCATGCTGGCGGCCAATGACGGACTGGCGGCCGCCTATGGCAACGATGCCTGGACGAAGCGGGTCGAGGCCCTGTTCGCCGAACTGTTCGAGCGCGAGGTCGCGGTCTTCCTCGTCACGTCAGGCACGGCGGCGAACGCGCTGGCGCTGGCGAGCCTGGTCCAGCCCTGGGGGGCGGTGCTCTGCCATCACGAGGCACATGTCGCGGCCGATGAATGCGGGGCGCCTGAATTCTTCGCCGGCGGCGCCAAGATCGTCGGCCTGCCGGGCGAGGGCTGCAAGCTCGCTCCGGAGGTCGTCACGGACCAGCTCGCGCGCATGCGGCCGGACTCGCTGCACCAGGTGCAGCCGCAGATGCTGTCGATTACGCAGGCGACCGAATGCGGGCTGGTCTATCGGCCGGACGAGATCGCGGCGCTGAAGGCGGCGATCGCGCCGCGCGGGCTCAAGCTGCACATGGATGGCGCGCGCTTCGCCAATGCGGTCGCAGCGCTCGGTTGCTCGCCCGCCGAGATCACCTGGAAGGCGGGTGTCGACGTGCTCTCCTTCGGGGGCACCAAGAACGGCGCCTTCGCGGCCGAGGCGGTGGTGTTCTTCGAACCCGCCTGCGCGGCCGAGATGCCCTGGCGGCGCAAGCGCGCGGGGCACACCTTGTCCAAGGGCCGGCTGATCGGCGCCCAGTTCGAAGGCCTGCTGGCAGATGGCCATTGGCTGGGTCTCGCCGGCCACGCCAACGCCATGGCCGGCAAGCTGGCTGCCGGCATCGCTGCGCTCGGCAACACCCAGCTCGCCTGGGCCTGCGAGGCCAACGAGGTCTTCGCGATCCTGCCGGAGGCTCGCCGCGACCAGCTCAAGGCGCGCGGAGTGCAGTTCATCGACTGGTCGGATGGAGCGCTGCCGGCAGGGCAGGGGCTGGAGCCGGGCGAGACGATCGGGCGCTTCGTCTGCTCCTTCGCGACGAGGCCGGAAGATGTCGAACGCCTGCTCGCAATCTTCGCGGAGGCCTGAAAAACCCGGGAATCACTGGATTGCGACCGGATTCGTGCCGCAAGCACGCCGTAATCCTTACCGAGAACTGAAGCCTGAGATTCTGCCGCACAAGGACAGGACCATGGCACTTTTCACTTCGCCCGAGCGGGGCCCGCACGATCTGCGTCGCCGTCTCGCCGGGCTCGCCATTGCGGCTGCGGCCCTGGCTTCGGCCGGCCCGGCGCTGGCCCAGATCGACGATTACGGCGGCGGCTACGCCTACTACAGCCGGGGCTATGATCGCGATTACGGCTATGGCCGGCGCTATGACTACGCGCCGCTTCCGGCTGCTCCGATCCCGCAGCGCGCCATCGGGCGGCTGGCGGCACGCGAGTTCGGGCTCGTCCGGGTCGACCGCACGATCGCGACACGCTCCTCCTATGTCGTCGACGGCGCGGGCCGCGATGGCGCCAGGGTGCGCCTGATCCTCGATCGCTATAGCGGCGATCTGATCGACCGGATCGTGCTGGGAGCGCCGGCCCGTACCGCCCGGCTCGATCCGCAGATCGAGCGGCCGGCGCAGCGGCTGATCCCGCGCCCGCCGCCGCGTCCGGCCGAATTGAAGCCGCCCGCCGAGGCGAGCGCTCCGGCGACCGTGGCGCCGCCTTCGCCCGCCGCTCCTCCCGTCCCGGTGGCGGTGCCGGCAAAGCCGCTCGCCGTGCCGACCGTGGCGCCCAAGGAGATCGGCAAGCCAGGACTGGTCAACCCCCAGGATGTCCGCAATGCCGACGGGCCGGAGCTGGCGCCGCCGCTGGCTCGCGCCCATCCGAGCGGCATCCCGGTGCCCGACACCACCGTCCCGCCGGTGCGGATCGAGGGGACCAAGGCCGAGGCGCCGAAGCCCGAGATGGTCCCGATCGCGCCGCTGAACTAAGGGGGCGGCCGGGCGCTCCGCAGCGATGCCGCCGCATAGAGAAAAGGCCTCCCCGGTTTCCCGGGGAGGCCTTCTTGTTTCTGCCGGGCGCGGTCTGCGCCCTGCCGGCGGTTACGCCGCCTGCTTGGTCGCGACCTTGGCCTCGATCACCTTGGCGCCCTGCGCGCCGATCGGAATCAGGCGCGGCTTCTTGGCCTCGGGGATCTCGCGGACGAGGTCGATATGGAGCAGGCCGTTCTCGAGGCTCGCGCCGGTCACCTGGACATAGTCGGCGAGCTGGAAACGACGCTCGAAGGCGCGTGCGGCGATGCCCTGATGCAGGACCTCGCGCTTCTCTGTACCCTCGGCGACTTTCTTCTCGCCACGGACGGTGAGGGCGTTTTCCTTGCTCTCGATGGCAAGGTCAGCCTCGGCGAAGCCGGCGACGGCGATCGAGATGCGGTAGGCGTTATCGGCGGTGCGCTCGATATTGTAGGGCGGATAGGTCGGCGCGTTGTCGACGCTGGTGGCTTGGTCGAGCAGCGAGAACAGGCGGTCGAAGCCGACGGTCGAGCGATAGAGCGGGGAAAGATCGTAGGAACGCATGATTGTCCTCCAGAGGAAGCGACAGAGTGTTCAGCCCGCCTCGCCATGAGCGCGGGCCTCGGTGGCAGTCTCGCGCAGCCGGTTCCGGCCTGCGCATGACTGATCTGGGGGAGGGTTTCGGGCTTTTCAAGACCCCTGCGAGAGGGGCATAAGCAGCCTATCCGCCAGCTGGACGAGCCGATGGCCGAAGCCGAATTCTTCCACGACGCCGGCTATCCCGTTCCCGGCCATGGCAAGGTCTGGTTCGCCGGGGCCAGTGATGGCGCGCGGTTGCGCTTCGCCAGCTGGCATCCGACCGTCAGGCCGGAAAAGGGCACGGTGCTGATCGCCCAGGGGCGGGCCGAGTTCATCGAGCGCTATAGCGAGACCATCGCCGAGCTGCGTCGGCGCGGCTTCCACGTCATCACCTTCGACTGGCGCGGGCAGGGCGGCTCGCAGCGCTTCACTGGCCGGCCGCGGCGTGGCCATGTCGGGCGTCTGAGGGAGTATGAGCGCGACCTTGCTCTCGCCATCGCGGAAATGCAGGCGCGGCTGCCGGCCCCGCATTTCGCGCTGGCGCATTCGATGGGGGCCGCGCTCTGCCTCGATGCGGCGCGACGCGGCGCCTTGCCGGTCGCAAGGCTGGTCGCGCTCGCGCCGATGCTCGGAATCAGCATGATCGAGCGTCCGCGCGCGGCCCGCATTCTGGCCTTCGTGCTGTATTGGCTCGGCTTCGGGCGGGCCTTCGTACCCGGCGGCGGCGAGACGGCGATCGGTACCAAGCCGTTCGAAGGCAACCGGCTGACCGGCGACCCGGTGCGCTATGCCCGCAATGCGGCGCTCACCGCGGCGGCGCGCGAGCTCGCCATCGGCGATCCCAGCGTCGGCTGGATCCGTGCCGCCTTCGAGCTGATGGACAGGCTCGCGGCGCCGCGTGCGGCGCTCGAGGTACGCGTGCCGACCCTGGTGATCGCGGCGGGGCGCGATCCCGTCGTCTCGACGCCGGCGATCGAGCGCTTTGCCGCGCGGCTCAAGACGGGTTCGGCGCTGGTGCTGCCGACGGCCCGCCACGAGATCCTGATGGAAAGCGACGCGATCCGGGCGCAGTTCTGGGCGGCGTTCGACGCCTTCGTGCCCGGCGAGAAGCTGGAGGCGGACGCCTCAGCCGGCGAGCAAAGCGAGGGCGGCCTGGTGCAGGGCCTTGTTGCCGGCGGCGAGGATAGTCCCGCCCTCGGCGGCACTGCCGCCGCTCCATGAAGTGACGATGCCGCCGGCGCCCTCGATGATCGGGATCAGGGCGACGATGTCATAGGGCTTCAGCCCGCTCTCGATCACCAGGTCGACATGGCCGGCGGCGAGCATGCAGTAGGCGTAGCAGTCGCAGCCATAGCGGGTCAGGCGTACGGCGCTCTCGACGCGGCCATAGGCCTGCTTTTCGGCGCCGGCGAAGAGGTGAGGGCTCGTCGTCATCAGCGTCGCCTCGGCGAGCGCCGCGGTCTGGCGCGTGTGCAGCTCGCGCGGGCCGCCCGGGCCTTCATAGCGGGCCTTGCGGCCGTCGCCGGAATAGCGCTCACCGGTGAAGGGCTGGTTCATCATGCCGTAGACCGGCACGCCCTTGCGCGTCAGCCCGATCAGCGTGCCCCAGACCGGAATCCCGGAGATGAAGGCGCGGGTGCCGTCGATCGGATCGAGCACCCAGACATATTCGGCATCGGCGTTCTCGGTGCCAAACTCCTCGCCGAGCACGCCATGCTCCGGGAAGCTGCGCTTGATCAGATTGCGCATCGTCGCCTCGCCGGCGCGATCGGCCTCGGTGACCGGGTCGAAGGTGCCGCCGGCCGATTTGTCCTCGGTGGTGTGCTTGGCGCGGAAGAAGGGGAGGATCGCCTGCCCCGAGGAGGTCGCGAGCCCGGCGACGAACTCCGTGAAATCGACCGCGCTCATTCCGAATCCCCCGTATCCGCGGCCGATGGGGCCGCCCGCTGCCTTCATGCTGGCGGCGCGGTGAGAAGACAAGCGCGATTGCGGTGCGGCGTTCGATCTGCGTCTGACGCATACCCCTCGTAAGGCTCGTCGATCGGGCTTGCGTTTTTGCGGTGCAGCGCCTATTGTGCACTGCGAAGGGGAGATGACCTCAAACCTTCGTTGCCCTCCTTGGGCGTTTCCTCCCTAGACTTGGGCCGCCACGCCAGTGAGCGGCCCTTTTTCTTGGCCGCTGCCGTAGCGTCGCCCCGGCCCTCCTCCGGTGTTTCCCTAGTCTGCGCCTATTCCGCCGCCTGGCGCCAGTCGTCGATCCAGCCGCTCCAGCGCGCGAAGCACTCGGCCATGGCGGCGTTGATCACCTGTTGCAGGCCGGCGAAGCCGGCATTCGGCTCGAGCGTCGTTTCGTCCATGTAGAGGCCGCGATTGATCTCGATCTGCAGCGCGTGCACGCCGGCGCCGGGCGCGCCGTAATGCTCGGTGATGAAGCCGCCCGCATAGGGGCGGTTGCGGGTGACCTTCAGGCCGGCGCGGCGGAACGCCTCCTCGGCAGCCTCGACGACGATGCCGGCGGCGCTGGTGCCGAAGCGGTCTCCGAGAATCACATCCGCTTTGGCGAGACCTTCGCGATCGAGCCCGGTCGAGGGCATCGAATGGGCGTCGACGAGGACGCAGGTGCCAAAAGCCGCCTGGGTCCGGTTCACCAGATGGCGCAGGCCGGCGTGATAGGGGCGGTAGAGCTCCTCGATCCGCGTCAGCGCGACCTCGACCGGAATGCGTCCTGGATAGATTTCGTGAGCGTCGCCGACGATGCGCGGGATGGTGCCGAGGCCGCCGGCGACCCGCAGCGAGCGGGTGTTGGCGAAGCCGGGCAGGCGGCCTTCGAACATGCGTGGGTCGAGCTCGAAGGGTTCGCGATTGACGTCGAGATAGGCGCGCGGGAACTCGGCGATGAGGAGCGGCGCCCCGAGGGCAACGGCATGCTGGAAGAGCAGGTCGACATAGGCGTCTTCCGAGCGTCTGAGCGAGCGCAGCGGCAGGCGCGAGCCCTCGACGAAGGCGGCCGGATAGCGCCGGCCGGCATGGGGGACGTCGACGACGACGGGCACGACCTGCAGCGCCGGCTGGAACAGCGTGAACGGGCGTTCGATCTCGGCGATCACGCTCTCGGGATGCGGGGTGGCGATTTCGACTGGCGGCATCATGTCGCGCGACTGAAGCACAAAGCGAGCCGAGGTTGAAGAGCATGCCGGCTGTGGATGGATCGCCCGCATTCACCGGTTGTTTACTGTAATGGGCGCAAATGGAAGCGCATGGTCCCGGAGGGCGCAGGCGGGTGCTAGAGGCGCTGCGCAGGCCGGGGGCGGCGGCGGCCGGGGCGGCGGGACGGCCGGCCTGGTTTCAATGAATGACGAGGCGAGCGAATCGGGTGCGGCTCCAGTCCGTGCCGGGCGCGCGTCAGCGCAACGAGACGGACGATTGCAGGCGCCATGACGAAGATTCTCCTCGCCGAAGACGACAACGATATGCGCCGCTTCCTGGTCAAGGCTCTGCAGAACGCAGGCTATGACGTCGCCTCGTTCGACAACGGGCTCTCGGCCTATAACCGCCTGCGCGAGGAGCCGTTCGAGCTCCTGCTGACCGATATCGTGATGCCCGAAATGGACGGTATCGAGCTGGCGCGGCGCGCCACGGAACTCGATCCCGACATCAAGGTGATGTTCATCACCGGTTTTGCGGCTGTGGCGCTCAACCCGGATTCGCAGACGCCGAAGGACGCCAAGGTCCTCTCCAAGCCGTTCCATCTGCGCGAGCTGGTGAACGAGGTCGAGAAGCTGCTCGCCGCCTGATCAACAGGCCAATGTGCGTTTCGTTGGAAGAAGCCGACGAAGCGCCTTGCAAGGCGGCTTGCGACTCGCTATAGCCGCCTCACTCGCAACGACGTCGCCCCCGGGCTGGTGTCGTTCCTGGAGCCTTCGGGCGAAAGGGCGCGTAGCTCAGCGGGAGAGCACTACGTTGACATCGTAGGGGTCACAGGTTCGATCCCTGTCGCGCCCACCATTTTCCTCCTTGTTCCGCAAGGAGCCGCGGCCACCCTCCGGGGTGGCCGTTTTGCTTTCAGCCTGTGCATCTCGGCAGTGAGGGGCTGCATCGCAGCTGATCGATTGCAATCGCGGTAAAAGGCAGGGAAAATGCAGCTGGCGCCGGAGTGCTGTCGCGGAATGGCCGTTTTCCGGGCCTATTCCGTACGAATTCCGGCCGGGACGGAGAGCCGCCATGCAAGCGAAGTTGTGTGTTGCAGTGATTCTCGTCGCGGCGCTCGGCGGCTGCGTGACGCCGGCCGAGCAGCGTGCAGCCGATGAGGGGCGCTGTCGGTCCTATGGCTTCCGGCAAGGCACCGACCCGTTCGCCAATTGCCTGATGGCGGTCGATCTCGACCGTTCGGCGTCGCAGCGCGCCCGGCTCGAATCCAGCTTCTACGGCCCGGGCTTCTATGGGCCGGGCTGGTATCCCTACCGGCGCTGGTGAAGCCCAGGGCGCAGCGCCGGGAAGCTTCCGTTCGTGTGAACTCAGGGAGCGGCTTTCCCAAAGCCAGGGGCTGCCTGACCGTTTTGTCGTGAGGCCACGCTGAAATTCGTCACTCCGCGTCGGCCTGCTTCTCGGGCGCAGCGTCGCGGAAGGCCGGCAGGGCGAACGCTGCGGCCTCGGCCTCGAGCAGCCGCGGGAACTGCGCGACATCGACCTTGAAGCGCCTGGCATTGCCGAGCTGCGGCACCAGGCAGATATCGGCGAGGCTCGGTGCCTGCCCGAAGCAGAACGGTCCGGGATTCTTCGCAGCGACCCGCTCGCAGGCCGAGAGCCCGTCGACATTGACCGCGGCGGCCCAGGCCAGGACCACGTCGCTGCCATGGCCGAGTTCGCGCAGCCGGTTGAGCACCTTGAGGTTCTGCACCGGGTGGGTGTCGCAGGCGATGATCTGGGCGAAAGCGCGCACCTGCGCGCGCTGAAAGGGGTCTGACGGCAGGAGCGGCGGTTCTGGATGAGTCTCTTCGAGCCATTCGATGATGGCGAGCGACTGCGGCAGCACGCTGCCATCGTCGTGCTCGATCACCGGCACCAGCCCTTGCGGGTTGAGCGCGAGATAGTCCGGCGCGCGCTGCTCGCCGTTGCGCAGATGATGCGAGACGTGGGTGACGGGAAGGCCCTTGAGGTTCAGCGCGATGCGCACGCGCCAGGCCGCCGAGCTACGAAAATAGCCGTGCAGTTTCATCCTCGCCTCGCTTGTCATCGCCGGTTGCTCCGGCGTCCCGTTCTCGGCCATTCCGGCTTCGATTGACAGGCGGGCTCAGCGCTTTTCTAGCGGGAGGAGAATCTGCACCGATCGGGTGGTCAGAAGGTGTAGCCGAGCCGGGCGCCGAAATTCGACGGGCCGCGCGGGGCGCCGGTGCCGGCGGCGAGGTTGTCGGAGCAGTTCGAGGCGCTGAAATGCTCCATCGTCGCGATCAGGCTCCAGCGATCGTTCAGACGGTAGCCGAGTGCGGCGGCGCCGCGCGCGCCGGTGTTGCAGCCGAGGTTCAGCCGGTTCTCCGGCACGACGCCCGCGGTCTTGCCGTTGTTCACGGCCGCGCCGAGGCTGGCTTCGACGAAGAACGCCTGCGAGATGTCGACTGTCCAGGTCGCTCCGGCATAGGCGTATTGGGTGCCATTGAGGTTGAGGCTCGAGCCGAGATGGAAACGCGGCACGAAGGCATTCGCGATACGGTCGCTGAGGGTGGCGATGCGCGGGGTCAGCAACTCGCCGCCGAAATTCAGAAGGCCGCTTTCGCGCCCGCCCGGATTGGCGGCTCCGGCGCCGAAACGGGCCTCCCATGAGGCGGAGGGCGATTGGTCGGCAGGCGCATAGCCTAGTGCGCGGGAAACGCTGCTTTCGCCCTGCGCCAGGGCCGGCGCGGCAAGAAGGGAGAAGGCAACGGCTATCGACGCGACGCGGACCATGAGGGGCGGTGTTCTCTTAATCGGATCGTAAGATAGTGAAGCGCAGAGAGTGGTGGCCGCAATGTGACGGCAGGCGGTTATCCAATCCGGCCTCAGCCGCTGCGCCACCATGCCACGCCCAGGATCACCAGGATCGCGATGAACTGCAGCACGACGCGCAGTCGCATCAGCTTCTGCGAGGTGCCGGCGCTGCCGCCGCGCAGCATGTTGATCAGGCCAAGCAAAAGCACGACGGCGACGGCGCCGACCGCGATTGGCGTAAGAGCGGACGAGAAGGTCATCGTCAGGGTTTAGTCCCGTGCGCGGCACTTTTCCAGCCGGGACTTGGCGACGAAGCGCCACAGTTCACCGATAGCGTCGCTGCAGGATCAAACTGGCCGCGATGGCTGAGCCTAGGCGATCCGCTCCAATGCCACTTCGATGGCGGCGAAGATCGTCTCGATCTCTTCGGGGGCGATGACCAGCGGCGGCGACAGCACCAGCGTGTCGCCGGCATTGCGGATCAGCACGCCGACATCGAGGCAGCGCTTGCCGGCCTCTGCTCCTCTCACGCCCTCGGCGCCCGGACGCGGCGCGAGATCGATCGCGCAGAGCAGGCCGGCGGTGCGGATGTCGACGACATGCGGCGCCCCCTTCAGCCGGTGCGCCCGCTCCTCCCAGAGCGGCAGCACCTTGGCGAGTTGCCCGAGGATGTCCTGCTCGGCGAAGACGTCGAGCGTCGCGAGACCGGCGGCGCAGGCGAGCGGATGGGCCGAATAGGTGTAGCCGTGGAGGAGCTCGATCGCCTCGGGCGAGCCGGCCATGAAAGCCTCGTAGACATGGCCCGCGACGAGGACGCCGCCCATCGGCACTGCGCCATTGGTCATGCCCTTGGCGCAACTCATCAGATCCGGCCTGACGCCATAGGCCTGCGCCGCAAAGGGCGCCCCCAGCCGGCCGAAGCCGGTGATGACCTCGTCGAAGATCAAGAGGATGCCGTGCCTGTCGCAGATCGCGCGCAGGCGTTCGAGATAGCCCTTCGGCGGCGGATAGACCCCGCCCGAGCCGGTCACCGGCTCGACGATCACGGCGGCGACGGT
Source organism: Allobosea rubneri (assembly GCF_032464875.1). NCBI lineage: Bacteria > Pseudomonadati > Pseudomonadota > Alphaproteobacteria > Hyphomicrobiales > Alloboseaceae > Allobosea > Allobosea rubneri. The sequence continues at coordinate 46,136 of NZ_JAWDID010000015.1, read as the reverse complement.
CGCGGAATCATGGATCTGCAGCAGGGTCTCCAGCGCCTCGGCTGCGGCGAGCCCGCCTTCCGGCCGGCCGCGTGTGAAGGCCATGCTGGCGCGATCATAGGGCAGCGGCAGATGCGCGACATCGGGCAGCAGCGGCCCGAAGGCGGCCTTGTGCCGGCCGATGCCTGAGACCGAGAGCCCACCCCAGCCCATGCCGTGATAGCCCTTGGCCCGGCCGATCAGCTTGGTGCGCGAGGCTTGGCCGCGCGCCTGATGGTAGGCCCGGGCGATCTTCAGGGTGGTGTCGACCGCTTCCGAACCGGAATTGACGAAGAAGACATGGTCGATGCCCTCCGGCGCGAAGTCGGTGAGCCGCGCCGCATAGGCCTGCGCGTCGGGATGGCTCATCTTGAAGGAGGAGACGAAATCGAGCCGGCCGGCCGCTTCGCGGATCGCCTCGGTGATCTTCACCTGGCCGTGGCCGGCATTGACGCACCAGAGCCCGGCCATGCCGTCGAGCACGCGCTTGCCGTCCGGTGTGACGTAATGCATGCCCTCCGCGCGCTCGAACAGCAGCGGCGCCTGCCGGAAGGCCCGCATCGGCGTGAACGGCATCCAGAACGCGTCGGGAGCGTTGTCGCGACGGTTTTCGGCGGCAAAGGCATGCGCGGTCATCGGCTGGTCCTCGCTACGAACAGTCATATGATGTCTTTCTTAATTGCAAAAGACAATAGAGAGGGTGCCTGTGTTGCGTGCTTGGCGCTTCCGAATCCCTCAGTCCTGATCCTGAGGAGCGCTCCGCCGGAGCGCGTCTCGAAGGATGCTCCAGGAAGCTCCGGAGACGTCTGGAGCATCCTTCGAGACGCAAGCTGCGCTTGCTCCTCAGGATGAGGGCTCGGATCAGTCCAGCCCGTCCGGCCGGCGCAATTGCATGGCGCGCTGGAGATGGCTGCGCATCAGGGCGCTGGTGAGCTGGAGGTCGCCGGCCTCGATCGTCGAAAGCATCTGCAGGTGCTCGCGGCTGTTCACCACGACGCGCTCATAGCCATAGGTCCAGTCGTAATTGGAGAGCCGGCGCATCTGGTTCTGTCGGCGGACGGCGGAGTGGATGAAGCGGTTGCCCGAGGCGGCCGCCAGCCCCTCATGGAAATCCGCGTTCATCTCGTAGAAGCCGATCGCCGAGCTCTCCTTCCAGGGCTGCGACAGCGTCAGCTCGTGCCGGGTGCGCATCTCGTCGACCCAGCTCTGCTCCAGTGCGAAGCCAGGCTCCAGGAAGACCATTGGCTCGATCAGCAGGCGAAAGCGGTAGCGCTCGTCATGGGCCGACTGGTCCCGCGCCTCATGCAGGAAACGCCAGCCATAGCCGCGCTTGCGCTCGACCATGTCGAGATCGGCGAGCCGGGCCATCAGGCGCTGGACCTCGGGCCGGCCGAGCTCGTAGCGCCGCATCAGCTCGAGCTCGGAGATCTCGTCGGGCAGGCGTCCGCCATGGCGGTCCTGCGCGACCTTGACCATGAGGAGCTCGGTCTCGTCGGCGGTTGCTCCTGCATCGGCCGGCCCCTCGGGAGCGCTGAGCAGCTCGACGCCCTTGTTCGGATGCCGGCGCACCAGCCCCTGCCGGGCGAGATGGTCGATGGCCGCGCGCACCGGCGTGCGCGAGACGTTGAGGCGGCGCGCCGCGCTGTTCTCGTTGAGCCAGGCGCCGGCCTCGAGCCCGTCCTCGCGGACCATGCGGAGGATCCGCTCGGCGATCTCCTGCTGCAATCGTGTCGGCGTCGTCATCGAAAGGCTCTTGATTGTCTTATTTCGAAATGAAATACATTATGGATTGACGCAGCACCAGAGAGAATGCCGAGTTCCCGCCATGGTCGAGCCCTTTCCCTTCGTCGATGTCTCCGGCACGCCCTATGAGCGCGGCCGCCAGCATGGTGCGGCGGTGCCGAAGCGCGTCAAGCGCTCGATCGAGCTCTATGGCGGCCAGCTCGGCGATCTCGGCTATGACGCTGCCGCCAAGTCGCGTCTGATCGGCGAGTTCGCTCGCGAGATCGAGGCTTTTGGCGCGCACTACATCGAAGAGATGCGCGGCATCGCCGACGGCGCCGGCGTCGCGCTCGAAGACGTCATCATGATCAACGCCCGCACTGAGGTGATCGCCAAGGCGAAGCTGGAGAAGAGCAAGCCGGTCGGGGCGGAGGAAGAGCTCGACGATGGCTGCACCGGCGCGATCATCCTGCCCGAGCGCAGCGCCACGGGCGAACTGATCCACGGCCAGAACTGGGACTGGAAGGCCGAATGCGCGGAAACGGCGATCGTGCTGCGCGTGCGCCGCGATGACGGGCCGGATTTCCTGACCTTCGTCGAGGCGGGTGGCCTCGCTCGCTGCGGCATGAACGCGGCCGGCATCTCGATCACCGCCAACTATCTCGAAAGCGAGCGCGACTTCACGCAGGTCGGCGTGCCGCTCGCCCTGATCCGCCGCAAGGTGCTCGAGCAGGAGCATTTCGCCTTCGCGATCAAGGCGGTGGCGACGACGCCGAAGGCTTGCTCGAACAACATGATGCTTTCGACCGTCGCCGGCTTCGGCATCGACTTCGAATGCGCGCCCGACGCCGCCTTCCCGCTCTACCCCGAGGACGGGCTGATCGTGCACGCCAATCACTGGGTCGGTCAGGTCGCGCTCACCAAGATCACCGATACCGGCATCCCCCGCGTGCCCGAGAGCTTCTACCGCGACTGGCGCGTCAGGAAGCTGCTGAACGAGGCCGGCCGCGCGCTGACGGTCGACGATCTGAAGGCAGCCTTCTTCGACGATTTCCTGACGCCGCATTCGGTCTGCCGGCCGCCGCGCCTGAACGACACCGGCAATCTCTCGGCGACCGTCTCGATGGTGATCATGCAGCCGGCCAAGGGCACGATGGAGGTCGCGCCGTTGCCGGCATTGAACCGAGTCTTCACGCGCTACAGCCTCACCGACGAGCCGGTGACGCTGGCGCAGGCCGCCGAATAGGACGGTCGAACGGATCAGGCGCGCAAGGCCGAAGAGGGCGGCCCGCGCCGGCGGAAGAACAACAGGAGGTACGAAAATGGCTCTGAGACCGATCACGGCCGCCTATGCGACCCTGGCCATTGTCCTGGCCGGCCCGGCGCTGGCGGCACCAACGATCAAGGTGCACCTCAACGCCGATATCCGCAGCATCAATCCGGGCGTCAACCGCGACGACAACACCGACGCGGTCGTGCTGCATGTCGTCGAGGGCCTCGTCGCCTATGGCGAGGATTCGGCGGTGAAGCCGCTGCTCGCCGAGAAAATCGAGGTCTCGCCGGACGGCAAGAGCTACACCTTCACCCTGCGCAAGGGCGTGAAGTTCCACAACGGCGCCGAGCTGACCTCGGCCGACGTGGTCTGGAGCTGGAACCGCTACATGGACCCGAAGACCGACTGGCGCTGCCTGTCGGAATTCGACGGCCGCGGCCGCGCCAAGGTCGAGGCGGTCACGGCGCCCGATCCGGCGACCGTCGTCTTCAAGCTCGACCAGCCGAGCTCGCTCTTCCTCGCCAACATCGCCCGCACCGACTGCGCGATGACCGCGATCCTGCACAAGGATTCGCTCAAGGCCGACGGCTCCTTCGACAGGCCGATCGGCACCGGCCCCTACAAATTCACCGAATGGAAGCGCGGCGAATTCATCCGCCTTTCCCGCAACGAGGCCTATGCCAGCCTGCCGGGCGCCCCGGACGGCTACGCCGGCGGCAAGCGCCCGCTCGTCGACGAAGTCCGCTTCATGGTGATTCCGGACGGCGCCACCGCCAAGGCGGCGTTGCTGCGCGGCGACATCGACATCGTGCCGGACGTCGCCAATGCCGAGGTCAAGGAGCTCAAGAAGGACCAGCGCATCGGGCTGTCGATCACCCAGAACATGGGCCTGGTCGGCATCCTCCTGCAGACCCGCGACCCGCTGCTCGGCAACGTCAAACTGCGCCAGGCCATTGCGGCGGCGCTCGATACCGAGGAACTGGTCGCCCAGGTCACCGACGGGCTCGGCAAGCGCAACAACTCGATCGTGCCGGCGATGTCCTCCTACTACGGCGCGGTCCAGGCCAATGGCTACAAGCACGACCTCGCCGCCGCCAAGAAGCTGCTCCAGGAGGCCGGCTACAAGGGCGAGCCCCTGGTGATGCTGGCGAACAAGCGCTACCCGCAGAGCTTCGACGCAGCCGTGGTCTCGCAGCAGATGCTGCAGGCCGCCGGCATCAACGTCCAGATCGAAGTCCTGGAATGGGCGACGCAGCTCGACCGCTATTCCAAGGGCAATTACCAGCTCCAGGCCTTCCCCTATTCGGCGAGGCTCGACCCGGCCCTCTCCTTCGAATCCGTGACCGGTCCGAAGGCGACGCAACCGCGCAAGGTCTGGGACAATCCGGAGGCGCAGGCGCTGCTCGACAAGTCCATGGTCGTCTCGGACAAGGCCGAGCGCCAGAAGCTGTTCGACGAGCTGCATCAGCGCTTCATCGCCGAGGTGCCGATGGTGATGCTCTACAACGGGATCGACGCCGGCGCCTATGGCAAGCGGGTCAAGGGCTACAAATCCTCGATCCTGTCGAAGCCGCGGCTCTGGGAAGTGACCGTCGCGGACTGAGAACGCGTCCTGAAGTTCGCTACGGCGCGCCAAACAGCGACCGCAGCAGAGTTCGGGCGGACTCTAGGCCGCGCCGCTGACCTCGATCAGGTCCTTGAGGATGTGCTGGCTGATCAGCTCGGCCAGACGTTCGCCATCCCCAGCGCGGATCGCCGCGACCATGGCGTGGTGGTCGGCATCGCTCGCGAGCAGGGCCTGATGCGAGGCCCAGACCGTGACCGCCGAGCCGCGCGAACGGTCGCGCAGGCTCCAGATCGTCTCGACCAGCACCGGATTGCCGCAATGGGCATAGATCAGGCTATGGAAGGCGCGGTTGATCTCGCTCTGCTCGACGCGCGTGCCGCTCTGCACCGCCCGGCTGAACTCGTGGGCAAGCCCGTCGAGCCTAGCGAGAGCATCGTCATCCAGCTTGCCGATGACAAGGCGGCAGGCGGCGCTCTCCAGGATGATGCGGGTGTCGCGGATCGCGCGGTAGGTGGCGAGATCGACCTCGACGACACGGTAGCCGCGATTGGGCACGTGCTCGATGGTCTTGCGTACGGCGAGCTCGTCGAGCGCGGTGCGGACATCGAAGCGCGTCGCCTGGAACGCCTCCTCCAGATCGATCTGCCGCAGCCATTCGCCCGGGCGATAGGCGCGGATATGGATTGCCTTGGCGATCTCGTTGGCGAGTTCGCCCTTGGCGCGCTGGCGGGTTCTTGGACGGCTGGCCATGAGGGGTCTCTAGAGCAGTTTCAGCAGAACTGTGAAGCAGTTTTTGCGTCAAGGATCATGAAAAACAAAGGCTTAGGGCGCGGCAGCGACGCTTGCGAGCCGGCTCGCCTGCCTTGGGCACAGGGGCTGTCGAATCCGGCTTGCAGGCCCTTTCATATCATGCGACAAAATTGGCGCCAATCTTACAGCCAATCAGGAAACGCCGCATGACCGCTCCCGCTGCAAAGCCCGCCAAGCAGGACGACGCGGCGGCGATCGCTCGCGCGCTCTACGATCTCGGCCCGACGCCGGTCGTCGCCTGCAAGGCCGATCCGCGTTTCAGCTATTGCCTCTATGTGCCGAAGACCCTCGGCAAGGGCGGGCAGGCGCCCGAGCTCGTCGTCACCATGCACGGCACCGGCCGCGGCTTCACCGGCTATCGCGATGCCTTCGAAGCCTTCGGCCGCTGGAACAACTGCATCATCCTCGCCCCGCTCTTCCCGATCGGAGTGATGGGCGACGGCAACCGCAACGGCTTCAAATACATGGTCGAAGGCGGGGTCCGGTATGACCAGATCCTGCTCGCCATGGTCGAGGAAGTCGCCCAGCACTACGGCCTGCGCTTCGATCGCTTCGCCCTGTTCGGCTATTCCGGCGGCGGCCATTTCGCTCATCGCTTCCTGATGCTGCAGCCGAACCGGCTCTGGGCCGCCTCGATCGGCGCGCCGGGCTCGGTGACGCTGCTCGACCCGACGCGCGACTGGTGGGTCGGCACCCGCAACATGGCCGAGCTCTTTGGCGCCGCGCCTGACATCGAGGCGATCCGCAAGGTCGCGGTGCAGATGATCGTCGGCGCTGCCGATCTCGAGACCTGGGAGATCACCCACAAGCCCGGCGACCGCAGCTGGATGCCCGACGCCAACCATGCCGGCGCGAACCGGCCGGAGCGGCTCGACAGCTTGCGTCGCAATTTCGAGGAGCACGGCATCGAGGTGCGTTTCGACCTCGTGCCGAACATGCCGCATGACGGGCTGAAAGCCGTCTCGCGGGTCGAGGACTTCTTCGCCGACGTGCTCGCCAAGCGCCGGTCCGGCGCGGCCAGGGCCGCCTGAACCCCGCGATCGCACGCGCAACGACAAGCCAAGACAAGAAGACAAAGAGGGGAAATTGCCGATGAACCGCCTGCTCGCCTCCGCCTTTGCCTTGCTGGCTTTCGCCAGCCCCGCTGCGGCGCAGTCCGTCACGGTGGCGGTCGCCGCCGACATCCGCAGCAACAATCCGGGCGTCAATCGCGACGACAACACCGACGATTTCGCGCTGCAGCTGGTCGAGGGCCTGGTCGGCTACAATGAGGGCGGCGTCGTGACGCCACTGCTCGCCGAGAAGGTCGACCTCTCCGCCGACGGCAAGACCTACACCTTCACGTTGCGCCAGGGCGTCAAGTTCCACAACGGCGCCGAGCTCTCCTCGGCCGACGTGCTGTGGAGCTGGAACCGCTACATGGACCCGAAGACCGACTGGCGCTGCACCTCGGAATTCGATGGCCGCTCGGGCCTCAAGGTCGAGGAGGCGACGGCGCCGGATCCGCGTACCTTCGTCATGAAGATCGGCAAGCCGAACGCGCTCTTCCTGGATACGCTCGCCCGCACCGACTGCGCGATGACCGCGATCCTGCACAAGGATTCGGTCAAGGCCGACGGTAGCTGGGACAAGCCGATCGGCACCGGCCCCTACAAGTTCGGCGATTGGAAGCGCGGCGAGTATTTCACCATGACCGCCTTCGAGGGCTACAAGTCGCCGAAGGACGGCGGCAAGGCCGATGGCTATGTCGGCTCCAAGCGGCCGCTGCTCAAGGACGTCAAGTTCCTGATCGTCAAGGATCCGGCCACGGTGAAGGCCGGCCTGATCTCCGGCGCGCTAGACATGGCCGAAATCCTGCCGAGCGATGCCGCTGAACTAAAGAAGAACCCGAAGCTTTCGGTCGCGGCCGAGCCCAATGCCGTCAGGCACGTCTTCCTGATCCAGACCAAAGACGCGGTGATGGGCAACCAGAAGCTGCGCCAGGCAATCGCCGCCTCGCTCGACATGGATGAGATCGTCGCCGCCTTCTACAACGACCTCGGCAAGCCCAATACCTCGCCGATCTATTCCGGCTCGAGCTATTTCGGCGAGGTCGAGAAGAAGGGCCTGAGCTTCGATCCGACCCGCGCCAAGAAGCTGCTGCAGGAGGCCGGCTACAAGGGCGAGAAGATCGTGATCCTCGCCAACAAGCGCCCCATCGTGCCGAGCTTCCCGGCGGCGGTGGTGGCGCAGCAGATGTTGCAGGCCGTCGGCGTCAATGCCGAGATCGAGGTGCTGGACTGGGCGACCCAGCTCGATCGCTACAACAAGGGCAACTACCAGATGCAGTCCTTCTCCTTCTCGGCCCGCTTCGACCCCGCCATCGCCTTCGAGCAATTCTCGGGGCCGAAGGAGAAGCAGCCGCGCAAGGTCTGGGACAATCCGGAGGCGCAGAAGCAGATCGACAAGCTCTTCGTCACCTCGGACCGTGCCGAGCGCCAGACAATCGTCGACGAACTGCACAAGCGCGTCATCGACGAAGTCCCGATGATCTTTGCCTTCAACGGCCTCGACATCATCGCTCATGCCAAGCGCATCCAGGGCTTCAAGCCATGGCAGTCGAAGCTGCGCATGTGGGAAGTGACGCTGGCGAACTGACACAGCCGGACATCACCAAGCACCGGGGAGGAAACCGATGCTGCGCTTCGCGCTGACGCGCATCCTCATGTCCGTACCGACACTGCTGATCGTGTCGGTCTCGGTCTTCGGTCTGATCCGTTTGATCCCGGGCGACCCGGCTTCGCTGATGCTGGGGGATCTGGCGACGCCCGCCTCGATCGCCGACCTGCAGGCGCGGCTCGGTCTCGACCAGAGCCTGCCGGTTCAGTTCGGCATCTGGTTCGGCAACCTGCTCAAGGGCGATCTCGGCCAGTCGATCTCGTCGCAGCAGGCGGTGCTGCCGCTGATCCTGCAGCGCTTCTGGGTCTCCGCGCAGATCGTCCTGGTCGCGGTCGCGCTCGCGAGTCTCGTCGCCGTACCGGCCGGCGTGCTCGCGGCCTGGAAGCAGGATTCGTCGCTCGACCTCAGCCTCGTCGCCGTTGCGACGCTCTTGCTCTCGATCCCGACCTTCTGGCTCGGCCTGCTCTTGCTGCTCTTCTTCGGGCTCAAGCTCGAATGGCTGCCGGTGGTCGGCTATGTCTCGATCGCCGAGAACCCCGTCGCCGGCATCCTTTACCTCATCATGCCGATCATGACGCTGTTCCTGCACGAGATCGGCGTGATCCTGCGCATGGCCCGCGCCTCGACATTGGAGGTGCTGCGGCTCGACTACATCACCCATGCTCGCGCCAAGGGCCTGACCGAGAGCGCCGTGCTCTGGAACCACGCCTTCAAGAACGCCTTCGGCCCGACCTGGACGCTGATCGGCCTCGTGCTCGGCAACCTGCTCGGCGGCATCGCCGTGGTCGAGACGGTCTTCACCATCCCAGGATTGGGCCGGCTGCTCGTCGATTCGATCTTCGCCCGCGACTATCCGGTGATCCAGGGCTGCATGCTCTTCGTCGCCTTCACCTATGTGCTGGTCAATCTCGTGATCGACCTCTGCTATCCGATCTTCGACCCGAGGGTGACGGCGCAATGAGGCTCCCAGCTCCCAACGCCCTGGTCGGCGGCACGCTGATCGGCTTCCTCGGCATCGTCGCGGCGATCAGTTCGGTCTGGACGCCGGTCGACCCTTTGAAGCTCTCCTTCCGCGCCAAGTTGGTGCCGCCCTCGGCGATGCACTGGCTCGGCACCGACGAGTTCGGCCGCGACGTACTCTCGCGGTTGATGGCGGGCGCCGCCACCTCGGTCTGGATCAGCCTGCTGACGGTCGTGCTCGCAGTCTCGCTCGGCACGGTCATCGGCCTATTCTCCGGCTATGTGCGCGGCTGGGTCGACCGCACCATCATGGCCTTCAACGACGCGCTGCTGGCCTTTCCCGGCATCCTCTTGGCGCTTGGCCTGCTCGCGGTCGTGGGCGCCAACAAATACGGCATCATCCTCGCGCTCGGCATCGCCTATGCCCCATCCGTCGCCCGCATCGTCCGCGGCACGGTGCTGTCGCTGCGCGAACGCGAGTTCATCTCGGCCTCGCGGGTGATGGGCAATTCCGAGGGCTTCACCATGCTGCGCCACATCCTGCCGAACTGCATTGCGCCGCTGACCGTGCTGGCGACCTCGATGTTCGGCTGGGTGCTGCTGGCCGAGAGCTCGCTCTCCTTCCTCGGTCTCGGCGTGCCGCCGCCGGCCCCGACCTGGGGCAACATGCTGGCGGGATCGCGGCCCTATATCGGCCAGGCTGTCTGGCTCGGCATCTTCCCGGGCCTGTGCATCTCGCTGACCCTGCTCGGCATCAACCTGCTCGGCGACGCCCTGCGCGACAAGCTCGACCCGCGGATGAGGGGTGCGCGATGACCTCCAGCAAGCCCCTACTGGAGGTCGACGGCCTGACGCTCAGGATCGGAGCGAGCGGCCGCACCGTCGTCAACAATGTCAGCTTCAGCGTCTCGCCCGGCGAGATCGTCGGCATCGTCGGCGAATCCGGCTCCGGCAAGACGCTGGCGGCGCGGGCGGTGATGGGTTTCATCCCGCCGGCCGTAAGGCTGATCTCCGGCTCGATCCGTTTCGACGGCGAGGAGGTCACGACCATGGCCCCGAAGCGCCTGCGGGCCATCCGCGGCGCGAAGGTCGGCATGGTCTTCCAGGAGCCGATGACCTCGCTCAACCCGTCCATGCTGATCGGACGGCAGCTGGAGGAAGGTCTGGCGCTGCATCGCAAGCTCGACGCAGCCGGCCGGCGCGAGCTCATCCTCGACATGCTCAGGCGCGTCGGCATCCGCGACCCCGAAGGGGCCTTCAACGCCTACCCACACCAGTATTCCGGCGGCATGCGCCAGCGCATCATGCTGGCTTCGGTCATGCTGCTGAAGCCGGCGCTGCTGCTCGCCGACGAGCCGACCACCGCCCTCGACGCCGTCGTCCAGCGCGACGTGATGGAGCTGATGGTCGATCTGACCCAGGCCAACAACACCGCCGTGCTCTTGATCTCGCACGATCTCGGCATGGTCGCGCGCTATTGCAGCCGCATCGTCGTGATGTGCCAGGGCGACGTCGTCGAACAGGGCAAGAGCGAAGACATCCTCGCCCGCCCGCAGCATCCCTATACCCGCAAGCTCCTCGCCGCGATGCCGCATCGCGAGCCGGCGCGCATGCTGCCGGAAGCGGCGACCCCGCTGGTTTCGGTCAACGATCTGGTCGTCGACTATGGCGGTCGCCAGGGCTTCTTCCGCAAGGAACAGGGCAACCGGGCCCTGCACGGTATCAGCCTCTCGGTGAAACCCGGCGAGGTCGTCTCGGTCGTCGGCGGCTCGGGCTCGGGCAAGACCACGCTCGGCCATGCCATCGCCGGCCTGCTCAAGCCGAGCGGCGGCGAGATCCGCTTCAACGGCAAGCCGATCGACAAGAGCGACGCCGCCTTCTGGGACTATCGGCTGAACTGCCAGATGGTCTTCCAGGACCCGTATTCCTCGCTCGACCCGCGCATGACCATCGGCGAGCTGGTCGGTGAGCCGCTGCGGCTGGTCAAAGGCATGGGCTCGGCCGAGAAGAAGGCGCGCCTGCAGGAGGTGCTGAGCGAGGTCGGGCTCGGGGACGGCTTTTCCGAGCGCTACCCGCACGAGCTCTCCGGCGGCCAGCGCCAGCGCGTCGCCATCGCCCGCGCCATCATCCGCCGGCCGAGCTTCGTCATCGCCGACGAGCCGGTCTCGGCCCTGGACGTCACCGTCAGGGCGCAGGTGCTGGAGCTCTTCGCGCAGCTGCAGAAGAAACACGGTTTCTCCTGCCTGTTCATCAGCCACGATCTCGGCGTGGTCGAGCAGGTCTCCGACCGGGTCGTCGTCATGCAGGACGGCCGCATCGTCGAGGAAGGCACCCGCGACCAGATCTTCGATGCACCCAAGCACGACTACACCCGCAAGCTGCTCTCGGCCGTGCCCGGGCTGGAGAGCACGGCGGATGGCGGCGTCAGGCTGTTCTGGAGATTGAGCGAGCCGGAGCCGGCATGACCAAAGCCGTCATGCTCGGCCTTGTGCCGAGCATCCACGTCTTGAACACCGACCTCGACCAGCGAAGACGTGGATGGTCGGGACAAGCCCGACCATGACGGGACGTGCAATGCGAACTGAAGAGCCTTCGCCATGAAGAACGGAATGATCGTCGCCCCGCAGCCGGAAGCCGTCGAAGCCGGCGCGGCCGTGCTGGAGCGCGGCGGCAATGCGATCGACGCGGCGATTGCCTGCGCCTTCATGCAGGGTGTGGTCGATCCGCTGATGTCGGGAATTGGCGGCTTCGGCTCGATGCAGCTCTACATGCCCGGCAAGGGCGTCCATGAGATTGTCGAGTTCTATGCCCGCGCCTCTTACTCCGCGAAGCCGGATATGTGGCAGGACAAGCTGCGCGGCCAGTCGCGTGACGGCTTCGCTTTCCTGCTCGAAGGCGGCATCAACGAGTTCGGCCATCTCGCCGTCTGCACGCCCGGCAGCATCAAGGGCTATGACTATGTGCTGTCGCGCTTCGGCACGATGGACTGGGCGGATGTCATGGCGCCGGCGATCAGGCAGGCGCGCGAGGGCGTGCTGGTGCGCCCGCACATGCACTGGTTCTGGACGCAGGATCAGAGCGGCTCCGGCCAGGTCAACACCTCGGACAAGCTGCGCTACAGCGAGACCGGCAAGCGCCTTTATTTCCGCCCGGATGGCAGCGCGAAGCGCCCCGGCGACATCATCGTCAACACCGACATGGCCAACACGCTGGAGCGGCTCGCCAAGGGCGGCGCCGACCTGTTCTACCATGGCGAGCTCGCCGAGGAGATCGCCGCCGACTTCGCGGCACATAGCGGATTGATCTCGCGCGAGGACCTCGCCCGCTACGAGCTCTCAGTCGCCGAGCCGATCTGGGGCTCCTATCGCGGCCACCGCATCTCGACCTCGCCGCCGCCGGCGAGCGGTATGTCGATGCTGCAGATCCTCAACATGCTCGAGCCCTTCGACATCGGCTCGCTAACGCATGGCGGCACCGAGCATGTCCGCCTGCTGGCGGAGGCGATGAAGCGCATGACCATCGACAAGGACCAGTTCATGGGCGACCCGGCCTATGTCGAGATTCCGGTCGAGCGCCTGATCTCGAAGGAGCATGCGGCCGAGCAGGCTGAGAGCATCCGCCGCGGCGAGCGCGCCGACGTCAAGCGGCTGGAGCGCTCGTCATCGCGCGAGACCACCCATGTCACCGTGGTCGACCGGCACGGCAATGCGGTGGCACTGACCCATACGCTCGGCAGCCCGTCGGGCGCGATCACCGACGGGCTCGGCTTCATCTACAACGGCACGATGAGCCGCTTCGATCCGCGCCCCGGCCGCGCCGGCTCGATAGCGCCCGGCAAGCGCCGCTCGTCCTCGGCCGCGCCGACCATCGTCTTCAAGGGCGACAAACCCTTCATCGTCATGGGCGCGCCCGGCGGCAGCTATATCGCCCCGGCCATGGCGCAAGGCATCAGCAACGTCATCGACTTCGAGATGTCGATGCTGGAGGCGGTGGCGGCGCCCCGCGTGATGGGCGTCTCGAATTCCATCGACATCAGCAACCGCATCCGCCGCAGCGTCGAAGCCGAGCTCAAGGCGCAGGGCTATGACGTCAAGCGCTCGGCCCAGAGCTATCCCTTCGCCGCGCTCCACGGCGTCAAGATCGAGAACGGGTTCGCGACCGGCGGTGCCGACCCGCAGCGCGACGGCATGGCGATCTCGGTGCCGGCGTAAGCCGGCCGAAGCTGGATCGTTCTCCTGGCGGCTCGAAGCGTTGGGGATAGCCCAGAGCTGCTGCTGCCGTGTCAGCCAGATGGCGCGGATCGTGGCCGCGCTCACCTGCTCAGCCGGCGGCCATCGCGTTCTGCGTCAGGGCACGCCGGCGGACAGGGCTCGAAAGCTCGTCGGCGAGCGCCCGGCTGATCGCCGGCAAGCCTTCGAGCAGGTCCGGTAGATAGGCCTGGGATGGTGGCAGGCGCTTCGGCAGCGCGTGCAGGGCCTTGGCCATCTGCATCGGGTCGCGCGGACCGTCGCCGTTCTGCATGGGGTCGTGCAGCACGTCGATCAGGCGCAGGCTATCGGCGCGCTCGGCGCGGATCGCCTGTTCCCGCCGCGGCTTGACCCGCGGCACGATCAGCGCCGGCTTGTCGAAGGAGAGAATCTCGCAAAACGTATTGTAGCCGCCCATGGCGACGACGCAGTGCGCGCGGTTCATCAGCAATTCGAGACGTGGCTCGAAGCCGATGCTCTCCAGCTTCGGCAGGCGGCCGATGCGGTCGGTGAACTCCTTGCGCTTCTCGCGCGACATGAACGGGCCGAAGACGATCAGCGCCGGCAGTTCGATCGTCGGATCGGCCTCATAGGCGGAAATCACCCAGTCGATGACGCCGGCGCCATCGCCGCCGCCGCCCGGTGTCACCAGAATGAACGGCCCTTTGGTGATGCGCGGATGCCGGTTCGGCGGCATGGGCGAGGGTACGGCCCGCTTGAGGTAGCCGGTATAACGCACCTTGTCGGCGAAAAGGTGCTGGTTCGGCAGGCCGAGCAGCGGGTTGTAGACGCTCTCCAGCCCGTAGACGAAGATGTCGTCATAGACATGGGCGAGGGCGTCGACCGCGCCGCTCAGGCGCCATTCCTCGTTCAGCTTGCAGGGCTCGTCGAGCACGTCGCGCAGGCCGAGGACGATGCGCGCGCCGCGCCGGCGCAGGATCTCCAGCGAGGGCGCGAGCTCGCCACGCAGGCCGAGCGGCTCCTTGTCGACGATCACCACATCGGGGTCGAAGGAGAGCACGACCTGCTTGATGATCTCGGTGCGCAGACGGATCGTGTCGCCGAGGTCGAGATTGAGGTGATGCGGGAAGTAGCGGCCATCGCTCTGCTTCTCGATGCCGGGAATGCGGACATAGTCGACGCCGTCGCCGAACTGGAAGCTCGAGATCACCGACGAGCCGGAGACGATGATCACCGATATATGAGGGTAGCTCGCGACCAGCGAATTGGCGATCGCGCGGCAGCGGCGGATATGGCCGAGTCCGAAGGTGTCGTGGCTGTAGATCAGAACGCGCGGCGCATGGGGACCGGCGGGCGGGCGACGCGTCCCGCTATCGTCGATGAGGCTGAGGGACATCCCGCGTCGCGTCCTCTGCTGGAGGGTCAGACGGCCTCCTGGGGACGGAGAACGCACCGATACTGCCGGCGACCATAGCGCTGCCGGAGGCGTGCTCCAAGTCCACCGGCAGCGCAAAAAGCACCGGCGGCCGCACAAATTCGATAGCGGCATGGCCGCCGATCCGGACCAGCAGATTCTCGAGAAAGGCCCAGGTCGTCGCGTCATGGTCGCGATGGTGAAGCAGCAGGCCGAATTGGGCCCCACCCTCGGTCTGCGTGCGGCGTTGGACGAGCAGAGCGAGCATTTCGGCGAGCAGGTCCTCGGCGCTGCGGCCGACGCGGCCGCCATGCCAGTCGATCAGGTCGACGTCGCTGTTGACCAGCACAGGGCCGCTCGGCCCGCCAAGGCTGAACTTGCGGAAGCAGGACAGGCCGGCGAGCCCGATTTCGGGCAGGGCAGCAGCGATGCCGGGATCGATCCGGTTCCAGGGCGGCACGAAGACCGGCAGGGCGCGGGCGCCGAACAGCTCGCGCAGACGCTGCCAGCCCTGCGCGATGTCTGAGAGTACGAGCTTCGCTGGCCGGTGGCCGCCGACCTCGGCCTTCTTCTGAGGCGCCGGCGCATGGTTGTCGTGCCGGATGCCGTGCTGGCAGGGGAAGAGCAGCGGCGCGTTTTCGAGCCGCCGGGCCAGTGCTTCCTCGGCGAGGAGCGGGATGGTCGCCAGCAGCACTGGCGCGCCGAAGCGTTCGGCGAGCGCGGCGAGCCGGTCGAGCTGGACACTCGGGGCGACGGCATCGTCGTCGCGCAGCCAGAATGCGATGCGTCGGCCGGCGAGTGCCCAGGCGTCGAGCTCGGCGAGAAGGTCGGGCCAATCCGCGCGCGTGCTCATCGGCTTGCTCCGCAATGGCGGGAGCGGTGACGCTGCAGCGCGGTCTCCAGGGCGGCGCCAAGTATGGCGCAGGCCGCCTCGCCATTGCGCTCCTGCCGGGCGAAAATCTTGGCGGCGGCGCCGAGGCGTTCGCGCAAGACGGGCTGTTCGATCAGGGTCGCGATCGTATCGGCCAGGACGGCTTCGTCATGATCCGCGGCGAGAAGGCCGGTCCGGCCGGGCTCGACCACCGCCGGCACGCCGCCGCTATGGAGCGCCGCGACTGGCAGGCCGGCGGCCTGGGCCTCCAGATAGACCAGGCCATAGGCCTCATTGAGCCCGGGCCAGACGAAGAGATCATGCTCGGCGAGCTCGGCCCTCGTCTCGGCATTGCCGATCCGGCCGAGCCAGCGCAGGCGCTCCGGCGAAAAGCCGGCAAAGGCGGCCTCGACGGCGGCGCGCTGGGCACCGTCGCCGATCAGGGTCAGCGTCCAGGGCTTGTCGAAGATCCCTGCGAGGGTGCGGGCCAGGGCGAAATAGCTGTTCTCCTTGGTCCCCTTGCGCATCATCGCGACGACGATGAGACGAACCGGCTCGTCCGCTGCCCGCGCGACGCCGCTCCGGACCGGCCTCTCGCCATCGGCGAGCAGGAAGGGCGGCAGGTCGATGAGCGGGACGTCCTCCGGGAGCAGCTTGGCGAGGCCCTCGCGATCGCGCGCCGTCATGCACAGCTGCAGATCGGCTAGCAGGATCGCGTCACGGGCCAGTGCCGCCGCCGTCGCCCAGGGGCCCTCGAAGCGCTTGGGGGCGTCGCTGGCTTCGGCGAGGAGATAGGGCAGGGCGAAGCGCTCGACCAGTGCGGGGCCGATCAGGTCCGGGGCGCGATAGTGGCAATGATAGGTGAAGAACAGGTCGGGCCGGGTGGCCGGATCCTGCCAGCTTCGCGCAAGCCGCTCGATGACCTCCCGCGCCGCCACCTGATGGGCGGCGAGCTCGGCCTCGTTAGGCTCGCGCATGAAGCTGCGCTCGGCCGGCACGATCTCGACGCGATGGCCGAGGCGCTCCAGCAGCGCGACGAGCTGCCGGGCCATGCGCCGGTCGCCGGAGAGGGCACCGTCGCCGTACCGGTTGAGCGGCGTGTGGAAGGCGATCTTCAAGGCAGGCATTTGAAGGCAGTCCGGCCGAGGCACGCGCTCAGCGATAGGGATCGGCCGCGTCGCGCAGGCCGTCGCCGAGGAAATTGAAGGCGAGGATGATCAGGATCACCGGCACGCATGGAAAGAGCAGCCAGGGATAGAGGGCCACAACGTTGATGTTCTGGGCTTCGTTGAGCAGCACGCCCCAGCTGGTGATAGGCGGCCTGAGGCCGAGGCCGAGGAAGGAGAGCGCGGTCTCGCCGAGAATGGTCTTCGGCACGGTGATCGTCGCGGCGGCGATCAGATGGCTCATGAAACCGGGCACGAGGTGCAGGCCGATGATGCGGGCAGGCTTGGCGCCCATCAGCTGGGCGGCGACGACGTAGTCCTCCTCGCGCAGCGAGAGCAGCTTTGAGCGCACGGCGCGCGCCAGCCCGGTCCAGTCCATCAGGCCGAGGATCAGGGTGATGCCGAAATAGACCAGGAGCGGACTCCAGGAGGCCGGCATGATCGCGCTCAGCGCCAGCCAGAGCGGGATATGCGGCAGCGACTGCACGATCTCGATCAGGCGCTGGACGAAGAGATCGACCTTGCCGCCGTAATAGCCGGCAATGCCGCCGATGATGACGCCGAGCACGAAGGAGACCATGACGCCGAGGAGGCCGATGGTCAGCGAGATGCGCCCGCCATAGAGGATGCGCGAGAACATGTCGCGGCCGAGCCGGTCGGTGCCGAGCAGGAAGAGCGTGCCGCCCTCCGGCGGGCAGAACAGGTGCAGATTGCCAGGCACCAGTCCCCAGAAATAATAGCCGTCGCCGCGGCAGAAGAAGCGGATCTGCTGGGGCCGGGTGGTGTCGACGTCGTATTCGCGCTTCAGGTTCTCCATGTTGAGGCGCTGGGTATAGGGATAGACGAAGGGGCCGAGGAACGTGCCTTCGTGGAACAGGTGCACGCGCTGCGGCGGAGCCCGGATGAAGTCGGTATCGCGGGTGGTGTAGTGATAGGGCGCGAGGAACTCGCAGATCACGATCGAGGTGTACATCACGAGGATGACGACGCCGGAGATCACCGCGAGCTTGTGGCGGCGGAACTTCCACCACATCAGCTGCAATTGCGAGGCGAGATAGACGCGCTCCTGCTCCGGCGACATCTTCTCGACGGCGTAGGGCTCGAACGGCGCGGTCGACCAGCGATGCGGCAGCGTGGCGGGCTCGGAGGCGGGGGGCGGCGATGTGGTCACTTGGTCGCCGTTCCCTGCAGGCGGATGCGTGGGTCTAGGATCGCGAGCGCGATGTCGGAGATCAGCACACCGATCACCGTCAGGAAAGACAGGAACATCAGGAACGAGCCGGCGAGATACATGTCCTGGCTCTGCAGCGCCCGGATCAGCAGTGGCCCCGTGGTCTGCAGCGAGAGCACGATCGCGACGATCTCGGCGCCGGAGACGATCGAGGGCAGGATGTCGCCGATATCGGAGATGAAGAAGTTCAGCGACATGCGCAGGGGGTATTTGCGCAGCGCCTTGCCCGGCGGCAAGCCCTTGGCGCGGGCGGTGACGTAGTACTGCTTCTGGAGCTCGTCGAGCAGGTTGGCGCGGACCGAGCGGATCATCCCGGCGGTGCCGCCGGCGCCGATGATGATCACAGGTATCCAGAGATGCTCCAGCACCGATCTGAACTTGGCCCAACTCATCGGCTGGTTGAGATATTGCGGGTCGACGAGCCCGCCGATCGAGGTGCCGAACCAGACATTGGCGAAGTAGAGGAAGATCAGCGCCAGCAGGAAGTGCGGCACGGCAAGGCCGATCAGGCCGATGAAGCTGAGCCCGTAGTCGCCCCAGCTGTACTGGTGCGTCGCCGAATAGATGCCGATCGGGAAGGCGACCACCCAGGTGAAGATGATGGTGAAGAACGACACCACCATGGTCAGGAACAGGCGGTCGCCGACGATGTCGCGCACCGGCAGCTGGTATTCGAAGGAGTAGCCCATGTCGCCGCGCAGCAGGCCGGCGACCCACCAGAAGTAGCGCTCGATCGGTGGCTTGTCGAAGCCGTACTCCTTCTTCAGGAACTCGACACGGCTGAGATCGGCCTTCTCGCCCTGGGCCTGCATCTCGGCGACCATGGTCTCGAAATAGTCGCCCTCAGGCAGGTTGATCACCGTGAAGATCAGGGCGCTGGTGATCAGCAGCGTCGGGATCATCACCAGGATGCGCTTGAAGATGTAGTTCAGCAGCACGACCTCGGGCCCCTCACTTTGCTGCCGGCGCGTCGGCGAACCAGAAGGTGTCCGGCAGCGAGCGGCCGAAGAAGGCTCCGGGCTCGAAGCTGTAGAGACTCTTTTCCGGGACGTTGCGCAGGTTCCTGGAAACCACGACGGGTTGCAGCGTGGCATTGACCACGCCGATCGAGAAGAGCTGCTCGGCGTTGATCCGGAGCATCCTCTGCCAGATCACCTTGCGCTCCTCATGCGTCGCTGACTGGCGCCAGGCGATGTAGAGCTGGACCAGCTCATTGGCCGCCTGCAAATCGGGCGCCTCGCCCTCCCGCCCGCCGGATTCGTAGTACTGGCCCCAGCGCGGCCAGTTGAACTGGCTCGACGAGGTCGGCGCCAGCGCGTCCGGCTCCATCTCGGCTGCCACCAGCGCATTGTCCATGCCGGTCCAGACCGACATCACCGTCTGGCCGGCGATGATGCGGCGGCGGAAGACGTCGAGCTGCGAGGAGCGCGGGTGCATCTTCAGGCCGATGGCCCGGAAATCCTCCTTCAGCAGATCGAGGATGTCGGTCTCCTCGGTCGAGGCGCCGGCGGTCTCGATCGTGAACTCCAGGCGCCTGCCATCGGGAAACAGCCTGATGCCCTCCAGATCGCGCTTGCCGAGCCCGATCTCGTCGAGCAGGCGGTTGGCCTCGGCGACATCGTGCTTCATCCACATATCGGCGAGATCGCGATCGTGCAGCGGGCTCTCCGGCAAGGCGGTGTTGCCGCTCTCCTTGGCGAGGCCGAAGAAGATGACGCGGTTGACGTCCTTGCGGTTGATCGAGAGCGAGAGCGCGCGGCGCCAGCGCAGATCGTGATTGAGCGCGCGCCAGGCGGGATCGACGGCGTTGAAATTCGGCATCAGGGCGAAATAGGCGCCTTCGGCGCGCTTCCACAACCTGACGTCGAAGTTCATCCGCTTCGAGGCTTCCTTGAGGAAGGTGTAGTTGTCGAAGCGCAGATAGCGCGCCTGCAGGTCGCTCTCGCCGGCCGCGGTCTTGGCCGGGATCAGCGAGGCGGTGCCGATCGTCATCGTCACCGCGTCGATATAGGGCAGCTGGCGTCCGTTCTCGTCGACGCGGTGGAAGAAGGGATTGCGGGCGAAGACGAACTGCTCGGCCGGGATCGGCGTGGTGTTGCGCCAGGGGTCGAGCGTCGGCAGGTCGGGATTCTCCGGTCGGTACTGGCGGGAGAACCGCTCGTGCAGCGCGCCCCAGTCCTTGACGCGGATCTCGCGCACCTTCTGCGCCAGCGCTTCCTTGTCGGCATAGCGATGGTGGAACTGCCGCAGGTAATGGGCGGGCATCGCGATGTAGAGCGGCTGCGCTCCGGCCAGCGCCGGCAGGAAGACCGGGTTCGGCTTCGACCAGGAATAGCGCACGGTCAGCGGGTCGAGGACCTCGAAGGTCGCCTTCTCCTCGGCGATGACCATGGCCTGCGGCGGCCCCCCCGGCGAGAGCCGCTTGTTGTTGGCGACATCCTCCCACCAGTAGCGGAAATCCTCGGCCGTGAACGGGTGCCCGTCCGACCAGCGATGGCCGGCCCGCAGCCGCAGGGTGAAGACCCGGCCGCGCTCGACCTCGATGGCCTCGAGCAGGTCGGGCACGAGCTCGAGCTTGTCGTCGTAGACGACCAGCCGGGTGTAGCCGTAGATCGTCATCATGCGGATGTCGCGCTGGTCGCCCATCAGCACGCGCAGCGTGCCGCCGTGCCGGCCGGGCTCGCGCCCCATCGCGCCGACATCGATGACCCGCGGATTTGCCGGCAGGCGCTGTTCGATCGGCGGCAGTTTTCCGGCCGCGACCTGCGCGGCGAGGGCGGGGCTGTCGATGAAGCCCTCGGCCTGGGCGGAGCCGGCGAACGGGAGGTTCTGCGCCGCCAGCGCGGCGAGCATCAGGAGGGTTTCGCGCCGGGTGGTCATCACGCCAGCTCCCTGACGTCTGCGCCCTGGCGGGCGAGCACGAGATGGCCGGAGCCGAGATCGAGATGGGCGAGCCGCTCGCCATCGTCCTCCGGCCTGAAGCAGGCGGGCCAGTGGCGCATGTCGGAGGCGCCGCCGGGCGCCGCCAGCTTGAAGTCGAGCTTGCGGTCGAGATCGGCGAAGGGCACCGATTTCAGCAGGGCCTTGGTGTAGGGGTGCACCGGCGCGGTGAACAGGATGTGGCGCGGCGCGAGCTCGACGATGCGGCCATTGGCCATCACCGCGATGCGGTCGGCCATATAGTTCACCACGGCGAGATTGTGCGAGATGAACAGGAAGGTCAGCCCGCGCTCGGCCTGCAGGTCCTTGAGCAGGTTGAGGACCTGGGCCTGGACCGAGACGTCGAGCGCCGAGACCGGCTCATCGCAGATGATCAACTCGGGATCGAGGGCGAGCGCCCGGGCGATGCCGATGCGCTGGCGCTGCCCGCCGGAGAAGGAATGTGGGTAGCGGTTGAGGAAGCGTGCGTCGAGCCCGACATCCTCCATCAGTGCCTTGACCCGCGCCTTCTGCTCGGCGCCTTCGCCGCGGTCATGAATGGCGAGCGGCTCGCGCAGGATGTTCATCACGGTCATCCGCGGCGAGAGCGAGGAGACCGGGTCCTGGAAGATCATCTGGATCCGCGTGCGGAAGTTGCGCAGCTCCTCGCCCTTCAGGCCGAGTACGTCGATGCGCCGGCTGCCGTCGTCGAACCAGACCTCGCCCGAATCGGCGGTGACCGCGCGCATGATCAGCTTGCTGACCGTGGTCTTGCCGCAGCCGCTCTCGCCGACGAGGCCGAGGCACTCACCGCGCCTGATGTCGAAGCTGACATCGTCGACCGCCAGCACGGTCGATTTCGTGGACTTTCCGAAGAAGCGGGTCGAACCGGTGGTGTAGGTCTTGCGCAGATGGCGCACGGCCAGCAGCGGTTCTTCCTGCGCGCCGGCGCGGCGCGGCGGCTCCTGCTTCGGCGTTGCCGGCGCGCGCGGGCGCGCCTCCCGCAGCGCCACAAGCCGCTCGCCCTCCTGCATGTCGAAATGCGGCGAGGCGTTGAGCAGCGCCTTGAGATAGGGGTGCTGCGGGCGGCGGAAGATGTCCTCGGCGGTGCCGCTTTCCATGATCTCGCCATGGTAGATCACCACGACCTCGTCGGCCATGTTGGCGACGACGCCGAGATCATGGGTGATCAGCAGGATCGCCATGCCCATCTCGGCCTGCAATTCGCGCATCAGGTCGAGGACCTGGGCCTGGATGGTGACGTCGAGCGCGGTCGTCGGCTCGTCGGCGATCAGCAGGGCCGGCTCGCAGATCAGGGCCATGGCGAGCATGGCGCGCTGGCGCAGGCCGCCCGAGAGCTCGAACGGGTAGAAGCTATAGGCGCGCACCGGGTCCTTGAAGCCGACGCGCTTCAGCATCGCGGTGATCAGCTCGCGCGCCTGCGGCTTCGGCATCGGCCGGTGCAGGAGCAGGGCCTCCTCGATTTGGTTGCCGATGGTGTGGACCGGCGAGAGCGAGGACATCGGCTCCTGGAAGATCATGCCGATCCGCCCGCCGCGCAGCTCCCGGATCTCCTTGCCCTCGGACGGCAACGAGGCGATGTCGATCGGCGCGACCGGGGCCTCCGGATCGCGGAACAGAATCTCGCCGCCGGTGACGCCGCCCGCCCGCGGCAGAAGTCCCATGATCGCCTGCGAGATCACCGATTTGCCGGAGCCGGATTCGCCGACGAGAGCCACCGTCTTGCCGGCGGGAATCCGGAAGGAAACGCCCTTCACGACATCGCGAGCGAGGCCGTGGACGGTGAAGCCGATGCGCAGGTCGTTGATCTCGAGAATGTTCATGAGCGGCGAACGCCGTATCCCCTGTTTGGTTGCCGAGCCGTGTACCCGGCCATGCAGGCGCCGCAGACGCCACTCCGACGATGCAGCGCATGCGTTGCCGGCGTCCGAACCCGCCTCGTTACGCCCGCGGGACATTCTTCCGTTTCGATGACGTCCGCGCAACGTCGCTCTTGCGCAAGGTCACCGTGACCAACTGTCCCGACGCGCAGGCCGGGGCTTCCGCAGCGACCGAACTTGAAATACCGGTGCTTGTCGAGTCCCGACGCCGGGCGGGCGCGCATTGCGCGGCGGCGGGAACTGCCCACATATGGGGCCCTGCGCCGGTCCCGAATCCCGGCGCCCGAGGCCTGAGAACGGGATCGCCCCTTGGAGACAAGCCTCTTCCGTTATGTCTGGCAGAAGAGCCGCGCCGAGCAGATCATCGTCCTGCTGATCATCCTCGTCTCGATACCCTTCAACTGGGCATCGTTCGACGTCCCCAAGCGTATCGTCAACGATGCGATCCAGGGCGGAGCCTTCAGGGACGGCCGGACGAGCGTGACCGTCTTCGACTGGACGCTGCATCTGCCGGAGTTCCTGGGTGGCGGCAGCTTCCAGCTCTTCGACGGGTTCCAGGTCAGCCAGTACGGTCTGTTGCTGACGCTGAGCCTGTATTTCCTCGTGCTCGTGCTGATCAATGGCGGCTTCAAATACGCCATCAACGTGCGCAAGGGCATTCTCGGCGAACGCATGCTGCGGCGCATGCGCTACGATCTGTTTGCCCAGCTGATGCGCTTCCGGCCCGAGGACATCCGCGCGGCCAAGCCGGCCGAAGTCGCGAGCATGATCAAGGACGAGGTCGAGCCGATCGGCGCCTTCGTCGGCGACGCCTTCATCCAGCCGGCCTTCCTTTTGAGCCAGGCCCTGACCGCGCTCGTCTTCATCATGATGCAGAGCGTCTGGCTCGGTTCGATCGCGCTCTTGATCGTGCTGATGCAGGCGGTGATCATCCCGATCCTGCGCCGCGAGCAGCTGCGCCTCGGCCGCGAGCGCCAGATCGCCTCGCGCCAGCTTGCCGGGCGGATCGGCGAGATCGTCGATGCCGGCCCGACCATCCAGGGCCATGGCGCGGCTTCCTATGTCCAGTCCGATATCGCCGGCAGGCTCGGCACGCTGTTCGACATCCGCTACGCCCTCTACAAGCGCAAATTCGCGGTCAAGTTCCTGAACAACCTGCTGGCGCAGATTACGCCGTTCTTCTTCTATGCGATCGGCGGCTTCTTCGCGCTGCAAGGGCGGCTCGACATCGGCCAGCTCGTCGCCGTGATCGCGGCCTATCGGGACCTGCCGCCGCCGGTGAAGGAACTGATCGACTGGGATCAGCAGCGCAACGACGTGATGATCAAGTACGAGCAGGTGATCGCGCAGTTCAACCCGCGCGAGACGCTCGAACTCGAGGAGAAGGACGGGGTCGCCAGCCTGCCGAAGCAGGGCGAGATCGAACTCGACAAGGTCGAGATGTCCGATAATCGCGGCCAGCCGCTATTGCTGCCACTCTCCTTCGCGATCCCGCGTCCCAGCTGCGTCGCCCTGATCGGCCCGGCCGGCAGCGGGCGCGACACGCTGGCGCGCATTCTCGGCCGCCAGAGCATGGGCTATGAGGGGCGCGTGCTCATCGACGGTCACCCGCTCAGCAGTTTCAGCGTCGAGAGCGCCAGCCATCTCATCGGCTATGCCGGGCCCGACACCGAGATCATCAATGGCCGTCTGCGCGACAATGTGCTTTTGCCGCTGAAGCGCCGCCGCCCGTCGATCCCGGACCGGGCGATCGATCCGGCCGAGCATCGCCGCTTCATCGAGGCCCTGCGCGCCGGCAATACGCCGCTGCCCTTCTCTGCCGACTGGAACGACTATGAAGGCGTCGGGCTCGACGGGGCCGAGGCGCTGGAGGCCCATGTGCTCGCCGTGCTTGAAATGCTCGGCTGCTCCGAGGAAATCTACGAGCTCGGGCTCGACGCCAAGGTGAACGCGCCGCTGCCGGAGGGCGCCGCCGAGCGCATCATCGAGGCGCGCCAGGTGGTCTCGGCGGAACTCGCCAAGTCGAACCTCGGTGGGTTGATCGAGACGTTCGATCCCGAGCGCTACAACGCCAATGCGACGATCGCGGAGAACCTTGTCTTCGGCGCCGTGCGCAATGGCCGCCGCCCGGCGGAGCTCCTGCTCGACGATCCCTATGCGCGCTCGGTGCTGCAGGCGGAAGCGCTCGAGGAGCCTCTGGCGGAGATCGGCACCCGCATCGTCAACACCCTGTTCGAGATCTTCGCGGGCATGGCGCATGGCCAGACGCTGTTCGCGCGCTACGGCTTCGACGGCGACCTCGACCTCGAGAAGCTGAACGAGCTCGCCGAGGCCCTGCGCCGGCACGACATGCGCGGACCGCTCGACCCGATGACGCAGCGCGAGGTGATGGGGCTCGCGCTGCGCTATATCGAGCCGAAGCACCGGCTGAACCTGCTGGACGGAGCCTTGCAGCGTCGCATCCTGCGTGCCCGCCAGACCTTCAAGACCTATCTGCCGCCGGAGAGCAGCGAGGAGGTCGAGTTCTACGATCCCGACGATGTCATCCACGGCGCCAGCGTACGCGACAACCTGTTCTTCGGACGTCTCGGCTTCGGTGCCGACGCCGGGGAGAAAGTGGCCGAGATCGTGCGCAGCGCCCTGACGCGAGCCGGGCTCGACGCGGCCGCTTATCGGCTTGGGCTCGATACCGATGTCGGACCGCGCGGCCGCCATCTGCCGCTGCGGCTGCGGTTGATGGTGCCGCTGGCCCAGGCGCTGATCAAGCGGCCCGACATATTGGTGCTCGATCTCGACGGCTTCCTGGCGGTGAGCAACGATCCGGCCACGCTGGTCTCGCGCATCGTCGCCCATTGCCGGGAACAGACGTTGTTCGTGCTCTTGACCGACCCGCAACTGGCTGCCGATATCTCAGAGAAGGTGGTCTTTCGCGGGCCCGCCGGGCTGGTTCCCGGTGCGGACGAGGCCGAAAGCGAGGGCGACGAGGACACTGCGCTGCCGCCGGTGGATGGCGCCGAGCGGATCGAGGCGAGAACATGACGCTCGAGAGCGATATCAGCTGCCTGAAGGCGGTTCCGCTGTTTCGGAGCCTGCCGGCATCGCGTCTCAAGCTGCTGGCGCTGATGGGGGAGCGGCGGCATTTCCCGGCAGGGGCCCTGATCAGCGAAGAAGGTCAGAGGCCGCAGGAGGTCTATTGCATCCTCGACGGCGAGATCGAGATCTCGCACCCGCGGGCGAGCGGCGAGGCGCATTCGTTCCGGCTGGCGACCGGAAGCCTCCTCGGCGACGTGCCGCTGCTCTGCAACGAGCCGACGGTCGGCCGGATCACCGCCAAAACGGATGTCTCGATGCTGCGGCTGCCGCGCGAACTGTTCTTCGAGCTGCTCGACAGCATTCCCGAATTTGCGGTGGCGCTGTCGCGCGACCTCGCCTCGCGGCTGTACCGGGTCGCCGGTGCCGTCCTGCGCGGCGAGAAGACGCAGTGATCTCGCGAGGGCACAGATGAGCTCGATTCCGAATTCGGGTCCATCCCTACCGGGGGGCCGGGCCGGCGCCTCCGGCCTCGAGCAGGTCAATTCCTGGAGCCGCGACGTCCGCTTCGCCTCCGGCTGCGTCCTGATGCTGTTCGCGACCACGCATTTCCTCAATCACGCGGTCGGGATCTTCGGCATTCCTGCCATGGAGGCGATGCAGCTCTGGCGCCACGGCTTCTGGGAGAGCAAGATCGGCTCGGTGCTGCTCTATGGCGCGCTGATCGTCCATCCCGTCTTCGCCCTGCTGCGCGTGGCGCAGCGCCGGACCTTCCGGATGCCGATGCGCGAGGTTCTGCAGATCGCGCTCGGCGTTGCGATCCCGCTGCTCCTGATCGACCATATCGTCGCGACGCGGGTGCAGGGCACCCTGTTCATGCAGGACGAGAGCTATCACGCCGTGCTGCGCCGGCTCTGGCCGAATCTCGCACTGTCGCAGAGCCTGCTTCTGCTGCTGGTCTGGACGCATGGCGTGATCGGGCTGCACTTCACCTTCCGCTCCCGCGACAGCTATGCGCGCTGGCGCGACCCGTTCCTGCTCGCCGCCATTCTGGTGCCGCTGCTGGCCCTGATCGGCTTCGCAGTCGCAGGCCGAGAGGCGCGGCTCATGGCATTGCCGCCGGAGCTGAGCACGGCTCAGCAGGTCGATTCCTTCAACCTGCATGTCACCTGGGCGAAGCGCGCCTTCTTCGGCCTGGTCGGTGCGTTCGTGCTGTTCGTCGCGATCCGCGAGGTGAGGGCGCGGGCGGTCGGCGCGATCACCGTGCGCTTTGTCGGCCATGGCGTGCGCAAGGTGGTGCCCGGCTTCACCCTGCTCGAGATCTTCCGGCGTTTCGGCATCCCGCATGCGGCGCTGTGCGGCGGTCGCGCCCGCTGCGCGACCTGTCGCGTCCTGGTGCTGGACGGGGCCGCCGACCTGCCACCGCCCGGGCCGAACGAGGCGAGGCTGCTGCGCCGCATCTCGGCCGGGGAGAATGTCCGCCTTGCCTGCCAGATCCGGCCGAAGCACGATCTCCAGGTCCAGATCCTGCTGGCCGCAAGGCAGCGCGGCGCCGGGCCTTCCGGGGCGCTGGACCCGGATTCCGGCATCGCCAGGAAGGGGCTCACCGTGATGGTCGCGGATTTGCGCGCCTTCACGGCCCTGTCGGAGCGGCAGCTTCCGCGGGAGCTGCTGACATTGCTCAACCGCTTCTACGACGAGATGTCCCAGGCGATCGCCGCCCATGGCGGGCGCATCGAGGCGATCTATGGCGACGGGCTGATGGCCGTATTCGGCCTCGATGCCACGCCCGGCCGGGCCGCATCCGCGGCGATCGCCGCCGCCGGCGACATGCTGCGGGCGGTCGAGGCGCTCAACCGCGAATATGCGACCGCGCTGCCGTTGCCGCTTCGCATCGGCATCGGCATCCATGGCGGTCAGGCGATCATGGGGGCGGTCGAGAACGAGAGCATGGGGCGTCGCGAGATCACGGTCGGAGAGACGGTGATGATCGCCAGCCAGCTCGAGGCGGCGACGCGTCGGCTGCTCTCCGACATCATCGTCTCGGCCGAGACGGTGGCCGCGACCGGCCGCAGCTTCCCCGGCATCACCTCCTACAAGATCGCGATCAAGGGCCGCGACAAGCCGATGCAGGTCTATGGCTTCGGCGGCGTGCCCGAGAAGGTGGTGCCCAGCAAGCCGGAGGAGAATGCGCCGCGCCTGAAGCAGGTGGCCAAGGCTGGATCGGACAAAACCGAGGCCGACGACAACACCGGCTGACGGTGACCTCTTAGCCTCTGTCGAATACGAGGAAGCGCCGACGATCGAAGCCGGCCTCG
Organism: Allobosea rubneri; assembly: GCF_032464875.1. NCBI lineage: Bacteria > Pseudomonadati > Pseudomonadota > Alphaproteobacteria > Hyphomicrobiales > Alloboseaceae > Allobosea > Allobosea rubneri. Next base: position 18,070 of record NZ_JAWDID010000015.1, on the reverse strand, counting down.
GCAAGGGCGGGGTCGTTGAGCTTGAGCTCGACATCGATCGTGGCCGGCTCGTCCCGGACCGCCAGCAGGGGGGCGATCTGTCCCAGCGCGCGCTCCAGCGTCAGCGCGTAGTCGATCACCAGCACCTCGGCGCGCCGCGCGAGAGCGAGCAGTTCGTCGCCGAGTGCCGGCGCGCTGCCATAGGGTTTCAGCGAAAGGCCAAGCAGGACGAGGCCGAGCCGGCCGGCGGAAGGGGCGAGATCGACCTGCTGCAGCTTCGCGGCGATATGGCGGACGCGGCAGGGCGCTCCGTTCAGAGTCTCGTCGGCGAAAGCGGGGATCTTCGGGTCGACCACGGTGACGGAGGCCGGCCGGTGCGTCAGAAAGCCGGTGATCGGCAGACCGGCGCCGCCGATCTCGATCACGTGCTCGCAGCCGCGCAGCGCGTGGGCGGCCAGGACCTGGCGCAGTTCGGCCGCCATGCCGGCAAGATGGGGCAGCCTTATGCCGCTCTCCGCGATGCTGGCCTTTGCCGGCGACTGTGAATATGGTCCGGCCCGTTCCATCCCCTTGACCCTCTCCCGATCGCCTGCATGACCGCCGCGCAGCCCGCCGACGCTCTCTACGACATCCTGCGCGGGGTCGCAGCCCTGACCGGCAACCCGATCGCCGCCGATCTCGCCCGGCTCGTCGGCAAGGGCGCGCCGGACGATCTCTCGATCGCCTTCAATCACAAGCAGATCGCCTCGAAGCGTTGGCTCGTCGACAGCCTGGCCGAAGTGATGCCGCGGCCGGAGGGGCCGGTCTGGGTGCTCGGTGCCTGGCACGGCGTCCTCGGCGCGATGCTGCTGGCGGATGAGCGGCTGTCGATCCCGCAGGTGGTCAGCCTCGATCTCGACCCGCGCTGCGCCGAGGTAGCGGCCGTCCTGAACCATCGGCATGTCGCCTCCGGGCGCTTCCGGTCGGTGACGGCGGACATGATGGCCCTCGATTTCACCGAGGCGGCGGGCGGAATGCCGGGCCTCGTCGTCAACACCAGCTGCGAGCACCTCGACGACGTGCCGGGCTGGCTGGCGAGCTTGCCGGCGGGGCTGCCGTTGGTGCTGCAATCCAACGACTATTTCCGCGAACCGGATCATCGCAGCTGCGTTTCGTCGCTGGAGGCGTTCAAAGCGCAGGCGGGGCTGTCGGAATTGCTGTTCGCCGGGGCGCTGCCGACCAAGAACTACACCCGCTTCATGCTGATCGGCCGCAAATGAAAGCCGAGGAACCGGCCGGGCCGGCGCTCGTCGTCGCGATGAAGGGGTATCCGCGCCTGTCGGAGACCTTCATCGCCCAGGAACTGCTCGGTCTGCAGCGGCTTGGCCTGCCCTTCGCGATCTGGTCGCTGCGCCATCCGACGGATGCGGCGCGGCACTTGATGCACAAGGAGATCGCGGCGCCGCTGCACTACCTGCCGGAATATCTGCACGACGACTGGCCGCGCGTGCTGCGCGGTTTCATCCGCGCCTTGTCGCGGCCCGCGACCCTGCGGCTGCTCGGTGTCTTCCTGCGCGACTTTCGGCGCGATCCGACACGCAACCGGCTGCGCCGGCTCGGCCAGGCCTGCGTGATGGCGCGCGAGCTCCCCGCCGGCACGCGCCATCTGCATGTCCACTATCTGCACACGCCGGCCTCGGTGATCCGCTATGCGGCGCTCATCCGCGGGCTGTCCTGGTCGTTCTCTGCCCATGCCAAGGACATCTGGACGACGCCCGATTGGGAGAAGCGCGAGAAGATCGCCGATGCCAGCTGGGGCGTGACCTGCACACGCGACGGCCATGCCGAACTTGCCCGGCTGGCCGATGGGCCGGACAAGGTCGGCCTGCTCTATCACGGGCTCGATCTCGCCCGTTTCCCGGCGCCGCCGGCGCGGCCCGCGCGCGACGGCAGGGATGCCGGCGATCCCGTGCGTTTCGTCAGCGTCGGCCGCGCGGTCGAGAAGAAGGGCTTCGACGATCTGCTCAATGCACTCGCAGCGCTGCCGGGTGATCTCAACTGGCGCTTCGTCCATATCGGCGGCGGCGAGATGCTCAAGGGGCTGAAGGCGCAGGCAGAGGCGCTCGGGCTCGCAGGCCGCATCGTATGGCGCGGGGCGCTCGCCCAGGACGGCGTGATCGCGGCGCTGCGCGAGGCCGACTTGTTCGTCTTGCCCTCGAAGCAGGCTGAGAATGGCGACCGCGACGGCCTCCCAAATGTGGTGATGGAAGCGGCGAGCCAGGGTCTGGCGATCGTCGCGACCGATTTCGCCGGGATTCCGGAGTTCATTCGCCATGGCACCGACGGGCTCCTGGTTGCGCCCGGCGATATCGCTGCGCTGACGGCGGCGCTCGCCGCGCTGGCCGGCGATCCGGAGCGCCGGGCGGCGCTCGGCAATGCGGCCCATGCGCGTCTGCACAGCGACTTCTCGGCGCAGGCGGGGCTGGCGCGCATCCATGCCGCCCTGCTGTCGGAGGTCGAGCGCGGGTCGGCGTCATGACCGGTCAGGTCCTGATCGCGGTGACGCATCTGCTCGGGGTCGGCCATCTCGTCCGGGCCCGGCATCTCGCGGCAGCACTGGCGCAGGCCGGCTACGCGGTGACGCTCGCCAGCGGCGGCATGCCGGATGGCAAGGCTGCGAGCGGCTATCGCCTCGTGCAATTGCCGCCGGTGCGGGTCGAGGGCACGGATTTCCGCAACCTGCTCGACGAGGCGGGAGATCCGGCCGCGCCCAAGCGCCTGTCGGCGCGCGCGGCGGGGCTGGTCGCGCTGACGCGAGAGTTGCGGCCGGATGTCGTCATCACCGAGCATTTTCCTTTCGGACGGCGCCAGCTTGCCGGGGAGTTCCTGGCCTTGATCGAGGCGGCGCGGGAGGCGCGGCCGCAGGCGCTCGTCCTGTCTTCGATCCGCGACGTTCTGGTCGCGCCGCAGCGCGCCGACCGCCTTGCTGAAGCCGAGCGACGCATCGTCGCGCTGTTCGACGGGGTCTTGGTCCATGGCGACCGCGGCTTCCTGCCGCTCGAGGCCTCCTGGCCTGTGACCCCGGCGATCGCCGAAAGGCTGCACTACACCGGCTATCTCGCGACGCCCGCGGCCTCGACATCCGAGCAGGAGGAGAACGGCGAGATCCTCGTCTCCGGCGGAGGCTCCGCCGCGGCGCTGCCGCTGTTCCGGCTCGCGCTCGCGACCGCCGGGCTGCTGCCGGAGCGGCGCTGGCGCATCCTCGTCGGCCAGGGTGTGCCGGAATCCGAATTTGCCGGCTTGGTGCGGCAGGCGCCGGACAATGCCATGGTCGAACGCGCGCGGCCGGATTTTCCGGCCTTGCTGGGCTGCTGCGCGCTCAGCCTCAGCCTTGCCGGCTACAACACGGTTCTCGATCTCGTGCAGGCGCGGCGGCCGGCTCTGGTTGCGCCCTTCGATGCCGGAAGCGAGACCGAACAGGCGATCCGCACCGCGGCGCTGGAGCGGGCAGGGCTCGCGCGAGCGATCCGGCCCGAAGCCGGCCCGGAGGCGCTGGCTGCCGTAATCGCCGGGGCACTGGATGCGGGCCAGCCGGCGCCGCTGGCGGTCGCGCTCGACGGGGCGGCAGGAACGGTCGCGGCGATCGCCCGGCTTCGCGCCCGGAGCCCCTGACCCGTGCGCGCATGCGCTGCGGCAAAGCGCCGGCATGCCTCCCACGAATACCTCATGCGAATTGCCGCTACGGCGCTTTCGCTCTAATGAGGTTGCACACGCCTCCCTTTCGGTCGGCTCCAGGACACCGGGTGTTCGCCGGGCCTGTCCTGCGCCCGGAGAAGAATGATGACAGCAGCGAATACCGCCGCCCCCGGCATGCCGGACATGAAACTGTCGGTTCGTCAGGTCTTCGGCATCGACAGCGATCTGGAAGTTCCGGCCTATTCGCAGACCGAGGCGCATGTGCCGGATCTCGATCCGGATTACCGATTCGACCGCGACACCACGATCGCCATCCTCGCCGGCTTCGCCCATAACCGCCGCGTGATGATCTCCGGCTATCACGGCACCGGCAAGTCGACCCATATCGAGCAGGTCGCGGCCCGGCTGAACTGGCGTTGCGTGCGCGTCAACCTCGACAGCCATGTCTCCCGCCTCGATCTCGTCGGCAAGGACGCGATCGTGCTGAAGGAAGGCAAGCAGATCACCGAATTCCAGGACGGCATCCTGCCCTGGGCGCTGCAGAACAACATCGCGCTGGTCTTCGACGAGTACGATGCCGGCCGCCCGGACGTGATGTTCGTGATCCAGCGCGTGCTCGAGCAGTCGGGCAAGCTCACCCTGCTCGACCAGAAGCGCGTCATCCGCCCGCACCCCGCCTTCCGGCTCTTCGCGACCGCCAACACGGTCGGTCTCGGCGACACGTCGGGCCTCTATCACGGCACCCAGCAGATCAACCAGGGCCAGATGGACCGCTGGTCGATCGTCACCACGCTGAACTACCTGCCGCATGACAACGAGGTCGCGATCGTCCTCGCCAAGTCGAAGCACTACCAGACCTCGCCGGAAGGCAAGGACATCGTCAACAAGATGGTCCGCGTCGCCGACCTCACCCGCAACGCCTTCATGAACGGCGATCTCTCGACCGTGATGAGCCCGCGTACGGTGATCACCTGGGCCGAGAACGCGGCGATCTTCGGCGATGTCGGCTTCGCCTTCCGCGTCACCTTCCTCAACAAGTGCGACGAGATGGAGCGCACGCTGGTGGCCGAGTTCTTCCAGCGTTCCTTCGGCAAGGACCTGCCCGAGAGCGCCGTCAACGTCGTCCTGAGCTAGGCGAGGGAAATCGGGGCCGCCGCCGCAGGTCCGCGGCGGGGCAGGCCCAAGCGGAGGAGGCAGGTGATGGCGTGTTACCAAGGCAGCTGCCATTGTGGACGGGTCGCCTATGAGGTCGAGGCCGATCTCGGGCAGACGATCACCTGCAACTGCTCCTATTGCCAGCGCCGGGGCTCGGTGCTGGCCTTCACCCCGGCGCAGAACTTCACCCTGACGAAGGGCGAGGACGCGCTGACCGAGTACCGCTTCAACACGCAGAAGATCCAGCATCTGTTCTGCGAGAGCTGCGGCATCGAATCCTTCGCGCGCGGCGAAACGCCGGACGGCTCGCAGATGGTCGCGATCAACGCCCGCTGCCTCGCCGGCGTCGAGCCGGCGGAGCTCAACAGCACCGCCTATGACGGGCGCTCGCGCTGAACGCAGCCAGGGAGACCGCAAGGCCTTGTCCATCTCCAACCGCAAGCCCGGCACGCCCAAGGAAGCGCCGGCCGAACCGCTGAAGCGCGCCGTCTCCGGCGCGATGAAGGCGATTGCGCGCAAGCCGGAGATGGAAATCGTCTTCGCCGCCGACAAGCCTTCTCTGGTCGGCGAGCGCGCCCGCCTGCCGGAGCCGCCGCGCAAGCTCACCGCCCAGGACGTCGCGATCCTGCGTGGCCATGCCGATTCGATGGCGCTGCGCCTCGCCTGCCACGACGCCTCGGTCCATCGTCGCGCCGCGCCCGAGGGCGATGCTGCCCGGGCGGTGTTCGACGCTGTCGAGCAGGCCCGCGTCGAGTCGCTCGGCTCGCGCCGGATGGCCGGCATGGCTGGCAATATCGGCGCCATGCTCGAGGACCGCTACCACCGCGGCGGGCGCTATGAGGAGATCACCGACCGCGCCGATGCACCGCTCGAGGACGCGTTGGCGCTGATGGTGCGTGAGCGCCTGACAGGCCTGAAGCCGCCCAAGGCGGCGCAGAAGTTGGTCGAGCTCTGGCGCGACGATGTCGAGAGCAAGGCCGGTGCCGATCTCGACCGGCTCGCCAAATCGGTCGAGGACCAGCGTGCTTTCGCCCGCACCGTCCGCGACATGCTGGCCTCGCTCGACATGGCCGAGCAGACCAGCCAGGGCCAGGACGACGAAGAGGACGAGGACGAGAACGATCAGTCCTCCGAGGATCAGGATCAGCAGGAAGGCGAGGCCGAGCAGGAGAGCCAGGGCGAGCGTTCCGAGACCGAGGTCAGCGAGGACGCCGCCGAGGAGATGCAGGAGGGGGCCTCCGAGGCCGCCGACGCGCCGGCCGGCGACTGGGACGAGGAGGATGACAGCTCCGAAGCCGAGGAAGCCGGCGAGGCGCCGCGTCCGCGCGACAGCCGCGCCAATGACCGGCCGCAGACCGACTACAAGGCATACACGACGAAGTTCGACGAGACGGTCACCGCAGAGGAACTCTGCGACGCCGAGGAGCTGACGCGCCTGCGCGCCTACCTCGACAAGCAGCTGGCGCATCTTCAAGGCGTCGTCGCGCGCCTCGCCAATCGGCTGCAGCGGCGCCTGATGGCGCAGCAGAACCGCTCCTGGCAGTTCGACCTGGAGGAGGGCGCGCTCGATCCCTCGCGCCTGCCGCGGATCATCATCGACCCGTTCCAGCCGCTCTCCTTCCGGCAGGAATCGGACACGAATTTCCGCGACACGGTGGTGACGCTGCTGATCGACAATTCCGGCTCGATGCGCGGCCGGCCGATCACGGTCGCGGCGACCTGCGCCGACATCCTGGCGCGGACGCTGGAGCGCTGCGGCGTCAAGGTCGAGCTGCTGGGCTTCACCACGCGGGCCTGGAAGGGCGGGCTCTCGCGCGAGACCTGGCTGCAATCGGGCAAGCCGGCCAATCCCGGTCGCCTGAACGACCTCCGTCACATTATCTACAAGGCGGCGGACGCCCCCTGGCGCCGCGCGCGCAAGAACCTCGGGCTGATGATGCGCGAGGGGCTGCTCAAGGAGAACATCGACGGCGAGGCGCTGGACTGGGCGCATAAGCGCCTGCTGGCCCGGCCGGAGCAGCGCAAGATCCTGATGGTGATCTCGGATGGCGCGCCGGTCGACGATTCCACGCTCTCGGTCAATGCCGGCAGCTATCTCGAGCGGCATCTGCGCCATGTCATCGCCGAGATCGAGACGCGCTCGCCGGTCGAGCTGATCGCGATCGGCATCGGCCACGACGTCACCCGCTACTACCGCCGCGCCGTCACCATCGTCGATGCGGAGGAGCTTGGCGGGGTGATGACCGAGAAGCTGGCCGAGCTGTTCGAAGAGGATGCCGGCGCCGCCTCGGGCGGACGCGTCTCGCGCCGCCTGCAATGACGCAGAGCAGACGGGCTTTCGTCGCCGGCCTCGGCGCGGCGGCGCTGGCGCCGCCCGCGCGCGCTGAGACGATCGAGCCCGGCCGCTCGCCGGTCAGCGTTTCCGCTCGGCCGATTACGGCTTTCGAGCCGGGCAATCCCGGCAAGACCCGCTTCGGCCAGCTCGTCTTCCGCAGCGGGCTCGTGCTCACCGGCAGCCATCCGCGCTTCGGCGGCTTCTCCGGGCTCTGGCGCTCGCCGGACGGTGCGCAACTGGTGGCGGTGAGCGACAAGGCTTCCTGGCTGACGGGACGGCTCGTGCGGCGTGATGGCCGCCTCGCCGGGCTGGAGCAGGCCGAGATCGCCCCGGTGCTCGGTGTCTCCGGCCGACCGCTCTCGCGCTCGCGCTATTACGATACCGAAGCGCTGGCGATCCAGGACGGCGTCGCCTATCTCGCCGTCGAGCGCACGCATGACATCCTGCGCTTCGACTGGGGACGGCATGGCGTCGAGGCACGGGCGCGGATCGTGCCGGTTCCGGCCGCCGTGAAGCGCCTGCCGAGCAATCGCGGGCTGGAGGCGCTCGGCGTCGTCCCGGCCGGCCAACCGCTAGCGGGCGCGCTCGTCGCGATCTCGGAACGCTCCGGCTCGGAGGACGAGCCGACGACCGGCTTCATCATCGGCGGACGCCAGCCGGGGAGCTTCCACGTCGTGCGCCGCAATGGCTACGACATCACCGACCTCGCCTTCCTGCCCGGCGGCGACATGCTGCTGCTGGAGAGGTGGTACCGGCCGCTGCGCGGCGTCGGCATGCGCATCCGCCGAATCGCCGGCACTGCGCTGCGACCGGGGGCGCGGCTCGACGGACCGATCCTGATCGAGGCCGATCTCGGCCAGGAGATCGATAACATGGAGGGGATGGCCGTCCACCTGGAGAACGGGCGGACCATCATCACCCTGATCTCGGACGATAATTTCTCGACCTTCCTGCAGCGCACGGTGCTGCTGGAGTTCGAGCTGGTGCAATAGCAGCGCGCGTCATGCCCGGGCTCGATCCTGCCCTTCTCCCCTTGCGGGAGAAGGTGGCCCGAAGGGTCGGGTGAGGGGTCGCGCAGGACTTTTGGAACTTCGAAAAATGTCGCGCCGGCATGCGATCAGTGTCGCGCGACCCCTCACCCCAGCCTTCTCCCGCAAGGGGAGAGGGGGCAGGTCGCCCAAACGAAAAAAGCGGCCTCGCGGCCGCTTCATTCAATCGCGAGGGGAGGCCCGCGCGAAGAAAAGCCCGCTCAGTTGGCGGCGAGCTTCTTCTCGATGTCACGCTTCAGGGCGAGCGCGCCGGTCGAGAGCTCGCCGGCCGGAGCCTTGACGAGGAAGGCGTCGAGGCCGCCGCGATGATCGACCGTGCGCAGGGCGTTGGCCGAGACACGCAGGCGGACCGAGCGGCCGAGCGTGTCGGACTGCAGGGTGACGTTAACCAGGTTCGGCCGGAAGACCGTCTTGGTCTTGCGGTTCGAGTGGCTGACCAGGTGGCCGGTCAGGGTGGCTTTCCCGGTCAGTTCGCAACGGCGGGCCATGATATCGTTCCCAAAGTTTCCGGGGTGCCCAAAACAAAACGCCGACACGCGACGTGCCGGTAGGCGAGCACCGGAAGTCAAATTGAAGTGGCGGGTCTATAACCAAGCGCCAGACCCACGTCAAGGCGATGTGCCGATCGGCGCGACGGAAACATCTCGGTAACCTCCTCTCGTCAGACTCCGTTAATCAGGTCACGATTCGGACCGATTCGCAGTGCAAGCGAGCTGTCGAACGGTCGCGCCGCCCGGAGCATCGAGATGAAGCCCGCCCTCACGCCGTCCCTGCCCGGGCTGTCCCTGGCAGCTCTGCTGCTTGCGGGCGTGGTTCCTGCCGGGGCGGCTTCGCTCGACGCGGCCTATGACGTCTCGTTGCTCGGGATGACCTTCGGCAAGGCCAGCCTCAGCGGGGACATCGAGGGCAGCCGCTACAAGCTCGACGTTCAGGCCAAGCTGACGGGGCTCGTCGGCGGCTTCACCGGTGGGCGCGGATCCGGCGTCGCCACCGGAAATCTCAATTCGGGCCGGCTCGCGCCGGCGACATTCGCGATCTCCTCGGCGAGCTCGAGCGAAAGCCGTACCGTCCGGATGGCGCTCGACGGCAATGCCGTGCGGGCGGTCGAGATCGAACCGCCGATCGATGCCAAGCCGGACCGGGTGCCGATCAGCGACGCCCATCGCCGCAATGTCATGGACCCGATCAGCGCTTTCCTGATGCCGGTCGAAGGCGGGCGGAACTCGGGCGCCGCGGCCTGCAACCGCACCTTGCCGATCTTCGACGGCGCCGCGCGCTACGACATCAAGCTAAGCTATGCCGGCACCCGCGAGGTCAAGCTCGACGGCTATAGCGGCCCGGTCTCGATCTGCCAGGCACGCTACGTGCCGATCTCAGGCCACCGGGCGCTGCGGCCGAGCACCAAGTTCATGGCCGAGAACAAGGAGATCTCGACTTGGCTCGCCCCGATCGCCGGTACGGGCATGATGCTGCCGGTGCGGATCTCGGTGAAGACGATGATCGGCACCGCGGTGATCGAGGCCTCGCGCTTCAAGGTCGATCCCGGCGTCACGGCGGCGACCTCGCGCAACTGAGGTCAGGCGCCCGCGGCGCGTTGGAGCGGGAAGGGCGTCGCCGCCGGTACTCTCCTCTCAACGCATGAAGGCGTTGCCGTTCGGCGGATTGCCGCATCGGCGGTGGGAGGGCTAGCCTTTCGCCGCGATTCGACCCTGGAGCCGACATGCCCGGCGATTTTTCACTGCCGCCAGGATTGCGGCGCCGCGACGTGGTGGTGCGCGATACCGTGCTGCATGTCGCCGAGATCGGCGACGGGCCGGCGGTGCTGCTGCTGCATGGCTGGCCGGAATTCTGGATGACCTGGCTGCCGCTGATGAACCGCCTGCATGGCGAGTTCCGCCTGATCGCTCCCGACCTGCGCGGCTTCGGCGACAGCGCCAAATCGCCCGCGCCGCGCAGCGATGTCGGGGCCAACAGCCATGCCGACGACATCGCCGCCCTGCTGGAGGCACTCGGGACGGGGCCGGTCGGCGTCGTCGGCCACGATGTCGGGGCCTATGTCGCCCAGGGGCTGGCGCGGCGCCATCCGCAGCGGGTCGAGAAGCTCTTGTTTTTCAACTGCCCGACGCCGAGCGTCGGCTCGGCCTGGGTGCGCGAGGGCCATGTCAACGAGATCTGGTACCAGTCCTTCCAGCAATTGCCGCTGGCCGAACAGCTGATTGGCTCCAGCCGCGAGGCCTGCGCGCTCTATCTCGGGCATTTCCTGACGCATTGGTGCCATCGCAAGGACGCCTTCGCGCCGGTCTTCGACCGCTGGGTCGAGAATTTCCTGAAACCCGGCAATCTGCGCGGCGGCTTCGACTGGTATCGCAGCCAGAATGCGGCGCGGATCGCCGCCATCGACGGTCATCCGACGCCTTCCGTCCCGATCCACCAGCCGACGCGGGTGCATTGGGGCCGACACGACCCGGTCCTGAAGGCGGAATGGAGCGCCTTCCTGTCCTATTATTTCGACGACGTCGAAGTGACCTATTGCGAGGACGCCGGTCATTTCGTCCATGTCGAGGCGCCGGACGAGGCGGCCGAGGTGTTCGCTGACGTCTTCGGCGACTGAGCTGACGGGTGCGCGACTATTTTCGCTTTTGCCTCTCGCCTTCCCGCCCGGGAGGCCTACATGAGCGAAAGCGGCCCTCGCGCGCGCAAGTCGGCGAAGGACGGAAACCGAGGGCGATTCAAAATCTTGTGGTTTTTGAATCGCTTGCCGCGACATCTCGCCGTGAACGAAACCTGATTCTGCGGGAGTCAGCGATTCGGCCTCGCTTCGTTCCGGACTCGTTCTGTTCACGGCCCGGGTTGCCCTTGGGGCGCCCGAACCGGTAGGGCTGGCCCGGTATTTCGCCGCGCAGGCTGCAGGAAAGCTCCAGCGTCTTGATCCAACCCCGCTCCCTTCCGCCTTCGCTCCGCGCACGCGGCGTCACGGCGGTGCTCGGCCCGACGAATACGGGCAAGACCCATCTCGCCATCGAACGGATGATCGCGCATCCCACGGGGATGATCGGCCTGCCGCTGCGCCTTTTGGCGCGCGAGGTCTATCAGCGCGTCGTCGAGAAGGTTGGTCCGGAGGCGGTGGCGCTCGTCACCGGCGAGGAGAAGATCAAGCCGGAGCGGCCGCGCTTCTGGGTCTGCACGGTCGAGGCGATGCCGCGTGACCTCGCCGTCGACTTCGTCGCCGTCGACGAGATCCAGCTCGCCGCCGATCTCGACCGCGGCCATGTCTTCTCCGACCGGCTGCTGAATCATCGCGGCCGGGCCGAGACGATGCTGATCGGCGCGGGCACGATGCGGCCTCTCATTGAGCAGCTGATCCCGGGCGCCAATGTGGTGACGCGGCCGCGCCTCTCGAACCTCACCTTCGCCGGGGACCGCAAGATCACCCGGCTGCCACGCCGTTCGGCGATCGTCGCTTTCTCGGCCGAGGAGGTCTACGCCATCGCCGAGCTGATCCGCCGGCAGAAGGGCGGGGCGGCGGTGGTGCTGGGCGCGCTCTCACCGCGCACGCGCAATGCCCAGGTCGAGATCTACCAGTCCGGCGATGTCGACTATCTCGTCGCCACCGACGCGATCGGCATGGGGCTCAACCTCGATGTCGACCACATCGCCTTCGCCGGCGACAGCAAGTTTGACGGCCATCATTTCCGCAAGCTGCATCCGGCCGAATTCGGCCAGATCGCCGGCCGGGCCGGTCGTCATCTGCGCGATGGGACGTTCGGCACCACCGGTCGGGCGCCGCCCTTCGATGCCGAGCTGGTCGAGGCGATCGAGAATCACCGCTTCGAGCCGATTCGCCAGCTGCAATGGCGAAATTCCGATCTCGACCTGCGCTCGGTCCCGGGGCTGCTCGACAGCCTCAACCGGCAGCCGCAGGAACAGGGAATGACCCGCGCGCTGATCGCCGAGGACATGACCACGCTGGAAATCCTGGCGCGCGACCACGACGTCGCGAGGCTGGCACAAGGCAAGCCGGCCGTATCGCGACTCTGGGAGGTCTGCGGTCTGCCGGATTATCGCAAAATTGCGCCGATGCAGCATGCGGACCTCGCGACAATGCTGTATCTTCGGCTGATGCGGCACGGCCGGCTCGATCCGGACTGGTACCGGGGGCAGCTCAATGCGCTCGACCGCACCGATGGCGAGATCGACACGCTGTCGGCGCGTATCGCGCAGGTCCGGACCTGGACCTTCGTTGCGAACCGTCCCGACTGGTTGCCTGATCCAGAGCATTGGCAGGGGGTGGCGCGTCTTGTAGAGGACAAGCTGTCGGACGCTTTGCACGAAAGGCTCGCCAGCCGTTTCGTCGATCGGCGCACGAGCGTATTGATGCGTCGCCTGCGGGAGAATGCGATGTTGGAAGCTGAGGTCACTGCGGCGGGCGACGTGCTCGTCGAGGGCCAGCATGTCGGGTTGCTGCAAGGTTTCCGCTTCACGGCGGATCCCAAGGCCGGCGGCCCCGAAGCCAAGGCGCTGAACGCCGCCGCGATGAAGGCGCTCGCCAGCGAGATGGAAGCGCGCGCCTCGCGCGTCGTGCTTGCAGGCGACGAGGCCTTCGTCCTGTCGCATGACGGTTTCATCCGCTGGATCGGCGAGCCCGTGGCGCGCCTCGTCGCCGGCGAGAAGGTTCTGGAGCCGCGCCTGCGCCTGCTGGTCGAGGAGCATCTGACCGGGCCAGCGCGCGAGCAGGTCGAGAACCGGCTGACGCTCTGGCTGAAGAATCACATCACCAAGCTGCTCGGGCCGCTGCAGGTGCTGGAGGAGGCCGCGAGCCTGACCGGCATCGCCCGCGGCATCGCCTTCCAGGCGGCCGAGGCGCTCGGTGTGCTCGAGCGCGCCAAGGTCGGCGAGGAGATGAAGACGCTCGACCAGGAGGGGCGGGCCGGCCTGCGCCAGCTCGGCATGCGCTTCGGCGCCTTCCATCTTTACGTTCCGGCCCTGCTGAAGCCGGCGCCCCGGGCGCTCGCCGCCCAGCTCTGGGCGCTGAAGCATGGCGGCCCGGAGCAGGGCGGGCTCGACGACATCGCCCATCTCGCCTCGTCCGGCCGGACCTCGTTCCCGGCCAACAAGGACGTGCCGAAGGGGCTGTACAGGGCTGCCGGTTATCGCGTCTGCGGCGAGCGTGCTGTGCGCGTCGACATCCTCGAACGCCTTGCCGACCTGATTCGTCCGGCCATCGCCTATCGCCCCGGCATGACGCTCGGCCAGCCGCCGGCGGGCGCCGCCGACCAGGACGGCTTCGTCGCCACGGGCGCGATGACCTCGCTCGTCGGCTGCGCCGGCGAGGATTTCGCCTCGATCCTGCGCTCGCTCGGCTATGTCTCGGTGAAGCGGCCGGGCCCTGCGATCACTGTGCCCCTCGCTGCGACGCCGGAGCCGATCGTGGCTGCCCCGGCGGCTGAAGCCTCGCCTGCGGGCGAGGGGGACGCCGTGGCCGAGGCCGTTTCGGCCGAGAATCTCGACGCCTTGAATGCGGAGGCCCCGTCCGAGGCTGCGGCCTCCGAGAGCGAAGCGCCCGAAGCTGCCGCCGCCGAAACGCCGGATGCTCCTGTGCTTACCGAGGCCGAGCTCGCAGCTGCGCCGGATGAGGCGGCCGTGGTCGCCGCCGAGGCCGACCAGCCGGCCGTCTCCGAGCCGGTCCCGGCCGATGCGATGTCGGCCCTAGCCGAGCCGGTAACCGACGTCGCCGCTGCCGAGACCGCCGTCTCCGCCGAGGAGCCGGCCAAGCCGGCCGAGCCGGAGCTGATCGAGGTCTGGCGGCCGCATCGTCATCAGGGCGGAAGGCGGCCGGAGCAGGGTGCTCGCGGGCGTCGTAACGACCGTCGCCCCGGCCATCAGGGTGAAGCTGCGCCGGCCGGAGAGGCTGGCGGCGGGGCGCGTCCGGAAGGCGGTCCGCGGCCAAATCGCAATCGCTGGCGCGAGGGCGGCTGGAACGGCCAGCGCCCGGCGGCCGGCGGGCAGGCTCCCGCCGGGGACGCTGCGGGCGGCGCGCCGGAGCGGCAGTGTCGCGGTGGTCGGCCGGAAGGCGGCAATCGCCAGGAGCGTGGTCCGCGGCCGGAGTTCCGGCGCAATGAAGGCAGGCCGGGCGGTGGTCCGCGCCGCGACGAGCGCGGCGGTAAGGAGCAGCGCTTCCAGGCGCCGGCCAAGCCGCGTCCCGCCGAGCGTCAGCCGGATCCGGATTCGCCCTTCGCCAAGCTGCTCGCCCTGAAGGCGCAGCTCGAAGGCGGCGACGGGCGCAAGGGCTGAGGCGTCAGGCACGAGGTCCGATTGCGGGAAGACCGTCAGCGTCTCGACAAATGGCTCGGGTTTGCGCGCTTTGCGCGCAACCGCCCCGCCGCCGTGCGCCTGGTGGAGGACGGCCATGTCCGGGTCGCAGGCAAGCGGATCGAGAATCCGGCACAGGGGCTCAAGCTCGGCGATGTCCTGACGCTGGCCCTGCCGCACGCGACTCTGGTCGTGAAGCTGCGCGCGCTCGGCGAGCGCCGGGGCTCCTACGAGCAGGCGCAGACGCTCTACGAGGTGCTCGGCGGCGATCAGCGCGGCGATGCGTCGCTTGCGCCGGGGGAACCGAAGGGATAATCGCTCGGGATCGTGCGGCCGGCGTTGGCGCGGTCTGCAAGGAATGTTCCGAAACGGATGTTTCGGCAGAACTTCTTTATCGTTTCCGGCCTAAATGCGGCCTTGAAACACTCTCTCGACCGGTTCTAAGGATGCGCCGGTCGATCGGAAGGACAGCGCCATGACCTATGTGGTCACCGAGAACTGCATCAAGTGCAAGTATATGGATTGCGTCGAGGTCTGTCCGGTAGACTGTTTCTACGAAGGCGAGAACATGCTCGTCATCCATCCCGACGAGTGCATCGACTGCGGCGTCTGCGAGCCGGAATGCCCGGCCGAAGCGATCAAGCCCGACACCGAGCCCGGCCTCGACAGCTGGCTTCAGCTCAACTCGAAATATGCTTCGAGCTGGCCGAACATCACGCAGAAGAAAGAGCCGCCTGCCGACGCCAAGGAGTTCGACGGCGTGCCCGGCAAACTCGAGGCGCATTTCTCGGCGAACCCCGGCGAAGGCGACTGAACCTGCCCCTGGGGCATGCCCCCGACGCAGTCGACCATGGCGGGCCGGCGGGGCCCGCTGGCAGGCGCGAAAACCGTTTGCCTTTGATTCGGCGGGTTTTTTGTGGTATACAATTGCCACAGTCGAGTTCGTTCCGCCTGCCCCTGCGAGAATTCATGAATGGGGCGCCCCCATAAGCGCAGTCCGCAGAGCTACCGGCACCAAGTCCGGGGCTGTGCGACCTTCGTGTCCGGTGGCCATCAAGAAACAATCGGCTGAGGGAGCGTGTCGCGCCTGGAGATGACTTTCAAAGTCGCATCCGTCGCGTCCGGCAGAGTGGCGCTGGTTATTCCGACCAGCGACTGAAAGTCGCGTCTCCGCACATAGCGGACCGATGAGGAGTTGAAACGGCATGACCACTGCGAAGAAAGCTGCTGTGCGCCTGGGTTTCAAGACTGGCGAGTTCGTCGTCTATCCGTCCCATGGTGTCGGTCAGATCACGGCGATCGAGGAGCAGGAGGTTGCTGGCTTCAAACTCGAGCTGTTCGTCGTCAGCTTCGCCAAGGACAAGATGACCCTTCGCGTGCCTACCGCCAAGGCGGCGAGCGTCGGCCTGCGCAAGCTCGCCGATGGCGAGATCGTCGCCAAGGCGCTGGCGACGCTGACCGGCCGCGCCCGTATCAAGCGCACCATGTGGTCGCGCCGCGCCCAGGAATACGAAGCGAAGATCAACTCGGGCGATCTCGTCGCCATCGCCGAAGTGGTGCGCGACCTCTATCGCTCCGAGGCGCAGCCCGAGCAGTCCTATTCCGAGCGCCAGCTCTATGAAGCGGCGATCGACCGGATGACGCGCGAGATCGCGGCGGTCGACGAGATCACCGAGACCGAGGCGCTGAAGAAGATCGAGACCCAGCTCGCCAAGTCGCCGCGCCGGGCCAGCAAGGCCGAGGCGGCCGAGGCCGAGGAAGGCGACGAGGACCTGCAGGAAGAGGCCGCCTGAGGCGGTTTCCCCAGACCGGATATGGAAAGGCCCGGCGGAGCGATCCGCCGGGCCTTTTCCTTGATCGCCCGGCGGGGGCGCTCCCGGGCCCTCAGGCCGCCCCCGTCTCGCTGGCGAGAAAGGCGACCGTGCGCTCCCAGGCCAGCCTGGCGGCGGCGGCATTGTAGCGCTCGGCGCTGGTATCGTTGTGGAAGGCGTGGTCGACATCCGGGTAGACGATCGCCTGGTAGCGGATATGGGCGGCCTTCAGCGCGGCCTCATAGGCCGGCAACCCCTCGACCAGGCGGGTATCGCGCGCGGCGTGCTGGATCAGCAGCCGGGCCTTGATCTGCGGCACCTTGGCGAGGTCCGGCGAGCGGCCGTAGAAGACGACGCCGGCGGTCAGCTCGGGTGCTGCCACGGCAAGGTCGTTGACGGCGCCCCCACCCCAGCAGAAGCCGACGGCGCCGACCTTGCCGGTCGCGTCCGGCCGGGCGGCGAGCAAGGCGAGCGCTGCCCGCCCCTGGGCGACCACGTCCTCGGGCTTGAGCTGCGGGAAGAGCGCGCGAGCGGCATCGGGATCGGCGGGCGTGCCGCCGAGCGGGGTCAGGAAGTCGAGGCCGAGCGCGGTGAAGCCGGCCAGCGCCATGCGGCGGGTGACGTCCTCGATATGCGGGTTTAGGCCGCGATTCTCATGGATGACGAGCACGCCGCCGCGCCTGGCGGGGGTCTTCGGTGCGACGAGGTAGCCTCTCAGTGAAACGCCATTGACGGTCTCGGCGATGCGCCGTGCCTCGAGCCGGGCATCGTCGGGGGCGACCTGCTGGGCCTGCGCATAGTTCGGCTCGAGCAGCGCGAGCGCGGCCTCCGCCGCTGCGACCGAGCCGGCGAGCGTGACCAGCCGGTTCATGAAGCTGCGTCGGTCGAGCGGCTTGTGGGTGTACTCGTCGTAGAGTTCGACGATGCGGCGGTCGAGTGCCATGGTCGCCTCCCTGATCGGGCGGCGTTCCGCCGCCACCTGTCAGCGGCCCGTCCGTTCGGGGGACCGTCATTGGCGCGGGACGCTAGCACGAGCCGGGATGGCTGGTCAGCGGCGCAAGGCCGCCTGAAACCAGGCTATTCGGTCACGATCTTGTAACGCTGTCCGGGGTTCAGCCTGGCGCTGCGCTCAATGCCGTTCAGGATCAGGAAGAGCTCCTGCGGCCGATCATGCGTCGCCATCCGCCCGGCGAGGCTCGTCGGCGTCTCGCCCTCGGCGGCGCTGACCAGCCGGATCTGCATCGGCTTGACCGATTGCGCCTCGGCCGGAGTCAGGCTGCGGAAGCTGTCGAGCACGGCGCGCATGCCGCGTTCGGGATCGGTCTCGCCCTTGGCGGCGAGGATGAAGCGATAGACGCGCGAGCCGGCCTGGATCGCGGCCAGCCGGAAGCGCCAATCGGTGCCCTTGCCGGTGGTGACGGCAGCCGGCAGGCCGCCGACCGTCACGGATTCGACCGTCCCGGTGGTGACACCGTCGATCCAGCCGGAGGCGACATAGGATTCGAGCGTCTGCCCGGGCTTGAGCGCGACCGAGTCGAAGCGCAGGGCCTGGGCGCCGTCGCCGCCGACGCCGACCACCATCTCGCGCGCCGCCTCGAGTTCGAAGCCTTCGGGCGCGGTGAAGGCGATGCGCAGGGCGCTGTTGAGGTAGCGCCGGCCGCGGACGACGCCGTCGGCCGGGTCGTCGCCGAAGGCAATGCCGTCGATCGCGGTCAGCCAGCGCCCGGGATCGGCGAGCGCGAGGCCGGGCGCACCGA